>CAYVGD010000051.1:0-12572 GCA_964450095.1 uncultured Polaromonas sp. | reverse complement strand
CACAAGGCCCTGCGCGAGGTGCTGGGCGGCCACGTGCAGCAAAAGGGCTCGCTGGTGAACGCCGACCGCACCCGCTTTGACTTCACGCACAACGCGCCGCTGAGCGATGCGCAGATCCGCGAGATCGAAACGCGCGTGAACGCCGAGATCCTGGCCAACGAAGCGACCGACGCCGCCGTCATGGCGCTGGAAGCCGCGCAGAAGACCGGCGCCATGATGCTCTTCGGCGAGAAATACGGCGAGTCCGTGCGCGTGCTCACCATCGGCACCAGCAAGGAACTCTGCGGCGGCACGCACGTGGGCCGCACGGGCGACATTGGCCTGTTCAAGATCGTGGCCGAAGGCGGCGTGGCTGCCGGCGTGCGCCGCGTGGAAGCCGTGACCGGCGGCAACGCGCTGGCCTACCTGCAGACGCTGGAATCCACGGTGCAGACCACCGCCGCATCGCTCAAAGCCAACCCGGCCGAACTCGAGCAGCGCGTGGCGCAGGTGCTCGAGCAGGTCAAAGGCCTGGAAAAGGAAGTGGCGGCACTCAAGGGCAAGCTGGCCTCCAGCCAGGGCGATGAACTCCTGGGCCAGGCGGTGGACGTGGGCGGTCTGAAGGTGCTGGCCGCCCAGCTCGACGGGGCCGATGCCAAGGCCCTGCGCGAGACCCTGGACAAGCTCAAGGACAAGCTCAAGACGGCTGCCATCGTGCTGGCCGCCGTCGACGGCGACAAGGTGCAACTGGCCGCGGGCGTGACCGCCGACAGCGTGGGCAAGGTCAAGGCCGGCGAGCTGGTCAATTTCGTGGCTCAGCAGGTCGGCGGCAAGGGCGGTGGCAAGCCCGACATGGCCATGGCCGGCGGCACGGATGCGAGCAAGCTCGCCGTGGCACTGCAGTCGGTGCGGGGCTGGGTGGCCGACCGCGTCTGAGCGGCCGCGCAAGGCGGGACCGGGCCGCGAAGGGTATCGCCGAGAAGGGTGCCGCCGAGATGGGCATCGTCGAGCAGGGCATCGTCGAGAGGACTCGGCTCTTCCGAGTCCGCGGCTTTGCCACAAGCCCAGTCCTGGGGGGAAGTTTGGGCGTTCCACCCCCAGTGTTGGGACCGCAGACCGACACACGGATTGCCAGGACTTGCGCGTCCGTCAAGCGTGTGCTGCCAGGGCGCGCGCACCCAGGAATGCGGGCGGGCCGTTCGGTCCGCCCCATGAGCAGGAGACCTTTTCAGGCGCCCTGGATGCGCAAAGAAGCAACGAGGGTCCGGGGCAGCCCAACTGCCGACACGTCTACCGGCGGCCGAGCGCCGCACGGGCGCTCAGGCGCTTCTGAGCGTCTGCGCCGGCGTGCAGCCGAAGCGCTGACGGTAATAGGAGGCAAAGCGCCCCAGGTGCGAAAAGCCGTGCTGGATGGCCACGTCGGTCACACGCAAGCCCTGGGCGCGCGCACGGCCTGAACTGAGCCACGCATGCACACCCTCCAACTGCACGTTGCGCGCGTAATGCAGCGGCGACACGCCGTGGCTGCGCATGAAGGCCGCCTCCAGGGTGCGGGGACTCACGCCGGATGCCTGCGCGATGTCGGCCAGGCTCAGCCCTTCATGCGCATGGGCGTGGATGTAATCCAGCGCCTTGTCCAGGCAGCGGTGGCGAAGCGTCTGTTTGTCAGTGCCATCGGCCAGTGCTTCGCGCTCGCTCAGCAGGGCCAGGCTCCCCAGCAGGAAGCCTTCCAGGGTCTGACGCGTGGCCGGCTGGCGCATCCACTGCAGGCCGTGGTGGTGCAGGCTGTTGGCCAGATCCAGCACAGCCTGCCACCAGGCCGCCACGGCCGGGTCCGCGCGTGAGAGCGTGAGGTCCGCGCCTGCCGCACCGCACGGGTCCTCGGTGTGCACCAGGCGGGAGGGCAGGGCGTCTTTGGGAAGCTGCAGCAAGAGCATGGCGCAGTCGGCGCTCCAGTGCATGCGTGTGGGCACGCGCGGCTTGAGCACGCCCATCACCTGGGGACTGAGCCATGCCTGATGGGCCCCGCACTGCATCATGGCGCGGCCCTGCAGCGGAAGCTGGAGCAAGTAGAAGTCGCCCCGTTCGCCCGGGTCGATCTGCACTTCCGCCCCGTAGCTCAGCACGTGCATGCTCGAGCGCTGAAAGCGCACGTGGTTGTGGCGCACGGCCAATGCCCGTGCACCGTTGCAAAGCGACAGGCGGTGCGGCGAGAACACGGTGCCGATCCGCTCCCGGGCCTCGTCCAGGCACTGGGAGCGCAGCCACGCGAAGCTGTCCAGGAGCAAGTGGGTCTGCTGCAGCATGGCACTCGGATGGAAAGCGGCCATGCTAATCGCCGGGGCAGGCACGACCCATCAGGTTTTTCCTGTCAGGGCTTACCCGGTGTCCGGCCTTCGCGGTGCGCGGCTTTCGGAATCGGGATAGAGCCCTGCGCAAAACGGATTGCGCGGCGCCCGCCAGCCGCGCCACACTGCACCGGTTCCGCACCTCATCCATTTTGTGGAGGCTTTGATGAGCAGTTCCCTCACAGCGCTCGCCAGCGACCTGGCCATGGGCCGCGTGCGCATCGTCGACCTGACGCAGGTGCTCTCCCCCGACTTCCCGGCGCTGGTGCTGCCGCCGCAATTCGGTCAGGTGTGGGCCTTCAAGACCGAGCGCATCTCTCACTACGACGAGGCCGGCCCCGCCTGGTACTGGAACAACTTTTCCTGCGGCGAGCACACCGGCACGCACTTCGATGCGCCGGTGCACTGGGTCACCGGCCGCGACCACGCCGACAACTCGGTGGACCGCATTCCTTCCGGGAAATTCATCGCGCCAGCCTCCGTGGTGGATGCCAGCGCCGAGGTGGCGGCCAACCCGGACTGGCTGCTCACCGTGGATTTCCTCGAACGCTGGGAGCAGCGCCACGGCCGCATTCCCGCGGGCGCCTGGCTGCTGCTGCGCACCGATTGGTCCAAGCGCCTGGCCGACCCGGCCGCCTTCGTGAACCTGCGCGAGGACGGCGCCCACACCCCCGGCCCCACGCAGGAGGCGGTGCAGTGGCTCATCCAGGAGCGCGACGTGTGCGGCTTCGGGGTGGAGACCATCAACACCGATGCCGGCCAGTCCTACGCTTGGCCCATGCCCTACCCCTGCCACACGCTGATGCACGGCGCCAACAAGTACGGGCTGCAGTGCCTGACCCGGCTGGACGAGTTGCCGCCCCAGGGCGCGCTGATCGTGGCCGCACCGCTGAAGATCCAGAATGGCTCCGGCAGCCCGCTGCGGGTGCTGGCCCTGGTGCCCTGAGCTTTGAATTTCCACAACGAGGAGGAGACGACATGCGCGACATCCCAACCCCACGCCGGCGCGCCCTGGCGGCCCTGGCCCTGGGCCTGCTCGCGGCGGTGCCTGCCGCGGCCCAGCAGGCCGCACCGGCCTGGCCGAACAAGCCGATCCGGCTGATCGTGGCCTTCCCGGCCGGGGGCCTGGCCGACGTGCTGGCCCGCACCCTGGCGCCGCAACTCAGCGAGGCCCTGGGCCAGCAGGTGGTGATTGACAACCGCGGCGGCGCCGGCGGCAACGTGGCGGCGCAGGAACTGGTGCGTTCCGGCGGCGATGGACACACCTTCATGGTCAACGTGACCACGCTGGAATCGGTCAACCCGGTGATGTTCGCCTCGCTTCCCTTCGACCCGGCGCGGGACCTGCAGCATGTGGCGCTGCTGGCCAACACGCAGCTGTTCCTGGTGGTGCGGCCCACGTTGCCGGTGAACAACCTGAAGGAATTCGTGGCCTACGCCCGTGCCAACCCGGGGCGCTTGAGTTACGGCTCGGCCGGCAACGGCACCACCCCGCACATCGGCGGCGAGATGTTCAAGCAGGCCAACGGCATTTTTGCCACCCACATTCCCTACCGCGGCGCGGCGCCTGCCATCCAGGACGTGATGGCCGGCCAGATCGACTACATGCTCGCCCCGGGCACCGTGTTCCAGAACGTGCGCGCCGGCAAGCTCAAGCTGCTGGCCGTGGCCAGCCGCAAGCGCACGGAGAACTACGCCTCGGCGCCCACGGTGGAGGAAGAAGGCTTTGGCAAGGTGTATGTGGACACCCCCTTTGCCGTGTACGCGCCCTCCGGCATGCCGCAGGCCCAGGTGGCCCGCATGAACCGCGAAATCAACCGGCTCCTGGCCACACCCGCCATCAAGTCGCGCTTTGCCGAACTGGCCGCCGATGCCATGCCTCTTTCTCCGGCCGAAATCAAGGCCATGGTGCAGGCCGAGGTGGGCCTGTTCGGCCCGGTCGTGCGCGAGCGCGGCATCAAGGCCGACTGACACCCGCTGAACGGAAAGGGATGCATGGCTGAGAGATCGTTTGCCGCCGAGGTGGAGCAGCTGAAGGTGCCCGAGGGCACCCTCTTCAGGGGCGAGGGGATCCTTGCCGTCACCAAAGCGCTGCTGGAATGCGGCGTGGGCTACGTGGCCGGCTACCAGGGCTCGCCGATCTCGCACCTGATGGATGTGCTTTCCGATGCGCAGCCCATCCTGGAAGAGCTCGGGGTGCACTTCGAAAGCAGCGCCAGCGAGGCCACGGCCGCCGCCACCCTGGCCGCCTCGGTGATGTACCCCGTGCGCGGCGCGGTCACCTGGAAGTCGGTGGTGGGCACCAACGTGGCCTCGGACGCTTTGTCGAACCTGGCCTCGGGCGGTGTCACCGGCGGGGCGCTCATCGTCATCGGCGAAGACTACGGCGAAGGCTCCTCCATCATGCAGGAGCGAAGCCACGCCTTTGCGATGAAGTCCCAGATGTGGCTGCTCGATCCCCGGCCCAATGTGGCCGCCATCGTGCAGGCGGTGCACGACGGCTTTGAGCTGTCCGAGGCCAGCCGAACGCCTGTGATGCTGCAGCTGCGGGTGCGCAGCTGCCATGTGCACGGCAGCTTCGTCACCCGTCCCAACCTCCGCCCCGGCTTCTCGCTGAGGCAGGCGCTGGAGCAGCCCGCCCGGGACACCAGCCGCATCGTGCTGCCGCCTGCGGCCTTCCTGCACGAGCATGAGAAGGTGCTGGACCGCTGGCCCGCGGCCGTGCGCTTCATCGAGGAGCGCCGGCTCAACGAGTTCGTCGACGGCGACCTCGAGCACCTGGGCATCGTCATGCTGGGCGGCCACTACAACAACGTGCAGCGCGCCCTGATGTCGCACGGCATGGCCGACCTCTACGGCCAGACCCGCATCCCGCAGTACATCCTGAACGTGGCCTATCCCGTCGTCGATTCGGAGGTGCTGCGCTTTTGCGAAGGCAAGAAGGCCATCCTGGTGATCGAGGAAGGCCAGCCCGAATACCACGAGCAGCACATTCACGCGGTGCTGGGCCGCGCTGGCGTGCGCACCGTGGTCCACGGCAAGGACCTGCTGCCCCGCGCCGGTGAATACACCGTCGCGGAACTCAAGCAGGGGTTGGCCAAGTTCCTCTCGCTGTACCACCCTTCGGCGCTGGCCAAGCCGGTGGCCATCGGCATGCCGCGACGGGCCGCTGCGCCGATGGCTTCTGCTGCGGCGGCACCCGCACTCTCCAACCCAAATGCGACCTCAATTGCTGCTGGGGCCACCCACACCGCCCACGGAACGCCAACCGCAACCGCAACCGCAACCGCAACTGGAACTGGAACTGGAACTGGAACTGGAACTGGAACTGGAACCGCCGTGAGCGTGGTCGCCAGCGGCCAGATGCCCTTCACATCGGAAGCAGCCGCAGCCGCCGCGGCCGCGCCCATGCGGCAGGGCGCTGTGGAACTGCTGGGCGTGGTGCCCGCGCGGCCCTCGGGCTTTTGCGTGGGCTGCCCGGAGCGCCCGGTGTTTTCCGCGCTGACGCTGGCCCAGCAGGAATTGGGCATGCACCACATCGCAGGCGACATTGGCTGCCACCTGTTCGCCTGCCTGCCGCCCTTCAACCTGGGCGCATCGACCATGGGCTACGGCCTGGGCGCCTCCAGCGCTGCCGCCTTCAATGTGGAGGCGGGCAAGCGCGCCATTGCGGTCATGGGCGACGGCGGCTTCTGGCACAACGGCCTGACCAGCGGCGTGGGCAACGCGGTGTTCAACAAGTTCGATGGCGTCATCCTGATCATCGACAACAACTACTCGGCCGCCACGGGCGGCCAGGACGTGCTGTCCTCGCGCTCGCACAACGAGAACCGCAGCACCTTCCACGCCATCGAGCGCGCCGTGCGCGGCGTGGGCGTGGAATGGGTGCGCATCGTGGACCACACCTACGACGTGCCCCGCCTGCTCGCCACGCTGCGCGAGGCGCTCACCACCGAGTTCAAGGGCCCCAAGGTCGTGATCGCGCAAAGCGAGTGCATGCTCAACAAGCAGCGGCGCGTCAAGCCGCAGGCCGCAGCCGCGGTACAGCGGGGCGAGCGCGTGGTCAAGGAGAAGTTCGGCGTGGACGCTTCGGTCTGCACCGGCGACCATGCCTGCATGCGCGTCTCGGGCTGTCCGTCGCTCACCCTGCGGCCCAGCGGCGACCCGCTCAAGCCCGACCCGGTGGCGCAGGTGGACGACAGCTGCGTGGCCTGCGGCCACTGCGGCGAGGTGGCCGATGCCGCCGTGCTCTGCCCGTCGTTCTACCGCATCGAATGGGTGCGCAACGCCTCTGCCTGGGAACGTCGCATGGACCGCTGGCGCGCCCGCGTGGTCGGCTGGCTGCAGCGCCGGCAAAGACGCTCGCTCCAGGCGCGCTCGCTGCACGCAGAGGCCCGGCCATGAGCGCGGCACGCCGGCTGGGCGAGGACCCCTCGCAGCCCATCACCATCGCCGTGCTGGCCATGGGCGGGCAGGGGGGCGGCGTGCTGGTGGACTGGATCGTTCAACTGGCAGAACACCACGGCTTCATCGCGCAGTCCACCTCGGTGCCCGGTGTGGCCCAGCGCACCGGCGCGACCATCTACTACATCGAGATGATGGCCGCCCGCCATGCCCAGGCCCAGGGCCGCGAGCCGGTGCTGGCCCTGATGCCCGTGCCCGGCGAGGTGGACATCGTCATCGCCGCCGAGTTGATGGAGGCCGGCCGCGCCATGGTGCGGGGCCTCGTCACGCCGGGCCGCACGCTGCTCATCACCTCCAGCCACCGGGATTACGCCACCGTCGAGAAGGTGGTGCCTGGCAACGGCATTGCCGATGCGCAGGCGGTGCTGGACGCGGCCCGGCAGCACGCCCGCCGCTTCCTGCACGACGACATGCAGGCCCTGGCGCGCAGCCAGGGCAGCGTGATCTCGGCCGTGCTCTTCGGTGCGCTTGCCGGCAGCGGCGAACTGCCCTTCGCCGACGACGCGTTCGAGGCCACCGTCCGCCGTGCAGGCGTCGGCGTGGAGGCCAGCCTGCGCGCCATGCGGGCGGGCATGCAGGCCATTCGCCAGCCCCTGCAGCCCGACGTGCCCGCCGACCCGATGGTGGCCATGCCACCGCCGCTGCCCGCGCGCGCCGCCAGTGGCCTGGTCGAGCCGCTGCGCCAGCGCATCGTGCAGCAGTTCCCGCCGCAGGCCCACGCCATGCTGGGGGCGGGCCTGCAGCGCGTGCTCGAGTTCCAGGACCTGGCCTATGGCTACGAGTACCTGGACCGCGTGGCCGAACTCAGTGCGCTGGCCCAGCGCTGCGGCGATGCAGCGCATGGCTTTGCGGCCACCATCGAGGCCGCCCGCTGGGTGGCCGTGGCCATGGCCTACGACGACGTCATCCGCGTGGCCGACCTCAAGACCCGCGCCGAGCGCTTCGAGCGCATCCGCGCCGAGGTGGGCGCACCGGCCGGTGAGGTGGTGGGCGCCACCGACTACTTCCACCCCCGGCTGGAGGAGGTCTATGGCCTCATGCCACCGTCGTGGGTGGCCCGCGTCGAGGGGCTGCCGCCGCTTCGTCGCTGGCTGCAGCGGCAGCTGGGGCAGGGCCGCCGGGTGGCCAGCCACAGCGTGCGCGGGCACCTGATGCTGCACCTGCTCGCGGGCCTGAGGCGCTGGCGCCGGCGCAGCCAGCGACACGCGGTGGAAATGGCACATCTGGAGGCGTGGCTGGAGCAGGTCAGGGCGCTGATGGTCCGCGACCATGCCCTGGCCCTGGAGCTGCTTCGCTGCCGGCAACTGGTCAAGGGCTACAGCGACACGCATGCGCGCGGCACCAGCAAGTTCGACCGCCTGCTGCAGGCCGCTGCCCGGCTGGCCGGCCGGCCCAACGCCGCGCAGGAGCTGGCCCGGCTGCGCACGGCCGCGCTGGCCGATCCGCAGGGGCTCAAGCTGGCGGAGCAGATGCGCCAACTCGGCCTGCCCGCCTGAGGCCGGTGCCTCGGGGCAGGTGTCATGGACCGCCGGTCCATGACAAGCCCTGGTGATGCTGGGAGGCTGTTGCTTGCGGACCCACCGTCGCGCAGCATTCCAGGTCTTCGTGTCGGGCAACGTTTGCCCGTCAACGTGCGCCGGACAACGCCTGCTCGCCCAATCGTGCCCGACAGCGCAGGTCATTCCGGCGGCCACGTGTTCGCGGGCGGACCCACAGCCCAGCGCACGGCGTGATGCAGCGCGGTGCGGCGCGGCCTGCTGGCATGCGCGGTGCGCACACGCGTGTCTGCTCGCATCCCGTGGCCGAGCGGTGGGCCGCTGTGTGTCCTGCGTCCCCGAGGGGGCCGAGTGCCCGCTCCCGGCCCGCGAGCTCAGGGCCCCAGGTCCTGGCCCAGGGCTTTGGCGAACAGCTGGCTGCGGAAATGGATGCCCAGGCGCTGGAACGCCCGGTTGCGGTAGGTCTTGACCGTGGGCAGGCCCAGGGCCAGGTCCTGGGCGATGCCTTCCTGGCTCATGCCCAGCAGCAGCCGGGCGCAGACGTCGAGCTCGCGCTCGGTCAACCCCGGCGCCAGTTGCTGCAGCCGCTGCCGCCGGTGGGTCAGTGCCGCGCCTTCCGCCTCGGTGCCGTGGGGATTCGGGGTGCCCGGGCCGGACTCGGGCCGCAGCGCCAGGTGTTTGCGCACCAGGGACAGCAGCACCGGCGCCAGTTGCTCGAAATCGCCGATCTGGCCGTCGCTGAAGGCGTGCTGCCCTTCGTGGCGGTAGAGGTTGACGGCAAACACGCCCGGCCCCGCGCTGTCCACCACGGACACCCTCTCGGCCACGCCGTGCGCCTCGTACACCTTGCGCCGGTGCAGAGGCGGCGCCTCATGGGCCACCATGTGGCACAGCAGCGGCCCGCCCGCATGCAGCGGCAAGGTGGCGTCCTGCAGATAAGGCCCCGAAAGATAGGCCTGCCAGCACCTGAGCGTGGTGTCGGGCACACCCCGGCTGCCCGAGAGGAACAACTGCGGCCGGCAGCCCTGGCCGGTGCGGTACACCGAGAACGAGGCCGCGGGCAGCAGGGGCTGCAGGTCCTCCAGGAAGCCCGAGCCGAAGTCGCGGCTGCCCAGGTGGCCGACCAGACCGGCCAGCGCCTGGCTGGCCCGCCGGCCCGGGGTGTGTGCAGAAAGACTCCAGTGGCGCATGGTGGTTCAGGGTTTTCCCGTCATCTTCGGGGATGACAGGGTGCCCGCGCCTCGGGAGTTACGCTAGAGCGCATGAGTGAACCTGCTTTTGCTGCGCCCGAGCTGCGCCTGTTCGCCGACCTGTCCGTCACCGTGGCGGCGCCCCAGGAGGTCGGCCAGACGGTGCACGGCCGAAGGCGCCTGATCCCCATCCTGGGCGGGCAGGTGCGCGGCCAGGGCTGGCAGGGGCGGGTGCTGCCGGGCGGTGCGGACTTCCAGCTCATCGTCAACCCGCGCCTGGCCGAACTGGACGCGCGCTACACCATCGAAACCGATGGCGGCGACCTGATCTTCGTGAGCAACCGCGCGGTGCGCGTGGCTGCGCCCGAGGTCATGGGCGCGCTGATGCGCGGCGAGCCGGTGGACCCGGCCCAGGTGTACTTCCGCTGCAGCCCCCAGTTCGAGACCGCCAGCCCCGCGCTCGCCTGGATCAGCGAGCGCTTGTTCATCGGCACCGGTGCGCGCGAGCCCGACCGGGTGCTGATGCGCTTTTTCGAGGTGGCCTGAGCCGCGCGCCGAGCCCACCTTCTTCGCCTTTCAGACCCCCACCCCCACAGGAGACTTGCCATGACATCTTTTGCATCGCTGCGCCGCCACCTGATCGCCACCGGGGCGCTCGTCGCCCTGGGCCTGGGCGCCACCGCTGTCCACGCCCAGCAGGCGGCCAGCTATCCCAACCGCCCGGTTCGCATCATCGTGGGCTTTCCCGCGGGTACCGGCCCGGACATCGTGGCGCGCCTGCTGGCGCAGAAGCTGTCGGAGCAGTGGGGCGGCCAGGGCGTGGTGGTGGACAACAAACCCGGCGCGGGCGGCGTGATCGCCGCCACCGAGGCGGCCCGCGCCACACCCGACGGCTACACCCTGATGCTGGGCGAAACCGGCCAGATGAGCATTGCGCCGGCCAGCTACAACAAACTGCCCTACGACCCGGCGCGTGACTTCGTGCCGGTCAGCCAGGTGGTCAGCTCCGACTTCGTGCTGCTGGTCAATCCGCAGAAAGTCCCGGCCCGCAACGTCCGCGAGTTCCTGACCTGGTCGCAGCAGCAAAAGGGCTTGTTCATGGCCACCTTCGGCGCGGGCACGCCCGGCCACTTCGGCGCCTTCATGTTCGGTGAAGCGGTCAAGGTCAAGCCCGAGGTCGTGCACTACCGCACCACGCCCGATGCGCTGGGCGGCCTGTTCAACGGCGACGTGCAGGGCGTGTTCGCCAGCGTGGGACTGGCCATGGCGCAGGTCAAGTCGGGCCGCCTGGCGGCCCTGGGCTCCACCGGCGCGAGCCGCTCGGGCAACCTGCCCGATGTGCCCACGCTCAAGGAGCAGGGCATCGCCAACCTGGAGTTTTCCTCATGGTTCGGCATCGTGGCACCGGCCGGCACACCGGCCGACATCGTGGCCAAGCTCTCGGCCGATGTGCAGCGTGCGGTGCGTTCGGCCGACGGCCGCGCCAAGCTGGAAGAGGCGGGCTTTCGCGTGACCGGCACCAGCCGCGAAGAGTTCGCGCGCATCATCGCGGCCGACACCCGCAGCTGGGGCCAGGCCGTGGCCGCCACCGGGTTCAAGGCCGACTGAGCGTGCAGGGCAGTTCGCTGGGCGGGGGCCGCGGGCGCCTGCCCGAGCTTCTGGCCAGGTCCGCAAACCATCCGGGGGCTGGGCTCTAACCGGGCACAGAGGCCGGTCTCCGCAGCGTTTCAGGCCGGCCGCTGCGCAGGCGCTTGGCCGCGGGCTGCGCAGGTCATGGGCCGGCCCAGCGGGAGGTCATCGCCCGTTGGGTGGGGAGATCGCAGGCCAGCTGCCGTGAAGCCCAGCCAGGAGTCGCCTTCACCTCGACGGGTTTTCACTGCGTCAATCCGGGGCCGTGGCGGGCGCGACAGGCGCGGGCGTGGGCCCGGGCCTGCGGGCGCCGAGCCCTCTCGGCGACGGCCTGCCTCGGTGCAGCTTGCGCTCAGGGATGCATGGCACCGGGGCTGGGCGCCTGCCCCTGGCGCGGCATGCTGCGCGCCATGCAGCGCGCAGCTGCCAGGTCCCAGCCGGCCCAGCCGCAGCTCTTGAAGAACACCGGCCCGCCGCGGGCGAGCGCGGGCCCTCTGACCACATCGGCCAGGGCGGGCAGGCGTTGCACCTCGATGCCCGCCTGCAGCAGGTCGCCGGCTTCGTGGTCGGCATCGCGGGTGTCCACCACGACGCGGCCGCTTTCCAGCAGGGCCCGGCAGACCTCGGGCGCCCACTCGACCATGCGCGGCGTGAAGGCGCCAACGGCCGCCACAAAGGCATCGGCCCGGGGCCGGGCCGTGAGCACCACCTGCTGCGCCGGCGTGCAGCTCACCACCAGCGGGCAATCAGCGAGTGCGGCGTTGGCATCGGCCACCACCTCGGCCTGAAGCCCCAGCGCCCGCGCGTGCTCCGCCAGCGCCTGGGCGCTGGCCTGCGAGCGGGACGCGATCTTGACCTGCCGCACGCCCAGGCCTTCGTGGAAGGCCTCCAGGTGCGAGCGGCCCTGCACGCCCGCGCCGACGATCAGCAGGGGCCCGTCGGTGCGGGGGGCCAGGCGCTGCGCGGCCAGCAGCGACACCGCCGCGGTGCGCCGCGCCGTGACCGTGGGGCCGTCCAGCAACGCGATGCGCTCACCGGTGCGAACGTCGAACACCACCACGTCCCCCTGGATGGCGGGCAGGCCCCGCTCGGCATTGCCCGCGACGAAGGTGATCAGCTTGGTGATGGCCACTCGCGCATCGTGCGCCGGCATCACGAAGAGGCTGGCGCCCCCGGCCAGGGGCAGCACCAGCCGCGGCGGCACCTTCACGCTGTCGTCGCGCAAGAGGGCTTCGATCTCTTGCGCCAGGGCGGCACAGGGCAGGGCCTGCGCGGTGGCCTGGCGTGCATCGGTGGGGGCGTTCATGCGGTGCAGTTTAGGGGGCTCCAGCCTAAGCACGGAGGCGTGCGTGCGTGCAGGCGTGCGTGCGTGCAGGCGTGCGTGCGTGCAGGCGTGCAGGCGTGCAGGCGTGCAGGTGGGCAGGTGGGCAGGTGGGCAGGTGGGCAGGTGGGCAGGTGGGCAGGTG
>CAYVGD010000050.1:0-12627 GCA_964450095.1 uncultured Polaromonas sp. | reverse complement strand
TCGCGGTCACCAGCCGCGGGCGCGCCAGCGGCGTGCGCAGGTCGTGCGAGATGCCGGCCAGCATGATGGCGCGGTCCTGCTCCATCTTGGACAGCTGCTCTGCCATGCGGTTGAAGCCCACATTCACCTCGCGGATCTCGGTGGTGGCTGCCTTCTCGTCGAGCAGGCTCGCATCGAAGTGCCCGTCGCGCAGCCGCGCCGCGGCCATGCTCAGCTGCTGGAGCGGGCGGTTGATGATGCGGGTGAGGGCGGCCGCCCCCAGCAGCGACAAAAGTCCGGTCGACAGCAGCCAGCTCAGCCACGTGACCTTGTGCGAGGGCTGCAGCCGCGTGTCGTCTGCGCGGAGCCAGTAGGCGTCGGATTCGATGGCAAAGCCCACCCAGAAACCCGCCTGCCCGTTGACCGAGTCCGCCACCACGGTGCCGGGGCCCAGGCGCTGCTCCAGCTCACGGGCGATCCGGCCACCGCCACCGGCCGGATCGATCGGCGTGAAACGGTCCTGCGCATGCCGCGGCAGGATGTCCAGGCCTTCTTCCTCGGCCAGGATCTTGACCAGCGACAGCCGGGCGATCTCGTCCGAATAACGCAGGCTGGCCCGGCTGAGGTTCACCAGCGAGGCCAGTTGCTGCGCGGCTTCGATGGCCTGGGGGCGGCTTTCCAGCGTGCGGTAAATCTGCAGCCACGCCACCAGCGAGCCCAGCAGCAGCACGGCCAGGAGGAAGAAGGTTCGCCAGAACAGCCCGAGGCTGGCCTGCGGCACGGGGAGGGCGTGGGCGGGCTGGCGGCTGTCCGGGGGGGCTTGGGCCGCTGCGCCGGCTTCGGTGGCCCCGGTCGCCCCGCCCCGGCCTCGCAGCCACTGCCACCAGCGCTCGTGCAGGCGGTGCTGCGCTGCCGGGGCGGCCGAGGCGTGGCTCGGCGGGTCGGGGGGCGGCTGGTTCATGCGCGGCGCCTGGGCCGGCCGCGGCGGCCACAGGCGCTCAGGGCCGGCGACCATGGCCTGGCCCTGCGTCCGCCTGTTGCGGGCACTCAGCTGTTGCCGTCCGGAACAAACACATAGCCCACGCCCCAGACGGTCTGGATGTAGCGCGGCACGGCCGCATCCACCTCGATCAGCTTGCGCAGGCGCGACACCTGCACGTCCAGGCTGCGGTCGAAGGGCTCGAACTCCCTGCCCCGGGCCAGCTGGGCGAGCTTTTCCCGCGACAGCGGCTGCCGCGGGTGGCGCACCAGGGTCTTGAGCATGGCGAACTCGCCGGTGGTCAGCGGCAGTTCCTGCCCGTTCTTTTGCAGGGTGCGCAGCCCCAGGTCGAAGGTGAAGGGGCCAAAGCTCACCACCTCCTGCTCGCTCGATGGCGCACCGGGCACTTCCATGGCGGGCCGGCGGCGCAGCACCGCGTGGATGCGGGCCAGCAGCTCGCGCGGGTTGAAGGGCTTGGCCAGGTAGTCGTCGGCGCCGACCTCCAGGCCCACGATGCGGTCCACGTCCTCGCCCTTGGCGGTGAGCATGATGATGGGCGTCTTGTCATTGGCCGCGCGCAGGCGGCGGCAGATCGACAGGCCATCTTCGCCGGGCATCATGAGGTCGAGCACGATCAGGTCGACGGCGTCCCGCATCATGATGCGGTTGAGCGCCTTGCTGTCCTCGGCCAGGATGACCTCGAAGCCCTCCTGGCTGAGATAGCGGCGCAGCAGGTCGCGGATGCGGGCATCGTCGTCCAGAACGAGGATCTTGTCGGCGCGGTTGGAGGACTGGGGCATGTGCTTGTGGTGTGTCCAGACTTGTAACAAGGGCGATTTTGGAGGCTCAAAAGGCAAGATCGCCGCGTTTCATGTCACGTTGACACACGGTTACGTCTTTTGCAAGCTGAGCCATGGACAGCCGAGCATTCTTGGGGCCATCAAGCTCTGCACTGAGGCGGCCTGCGTTGCGGTCGTGCAAAAAAACGGCGCCCCGCAAGGCGCCGTTCCCGGTTGTGAGGGGCCGATGCAGCCCCTGCGGCCCGAGGGTTCAGTAGCGGTACTTCAGGCCCACCGAGGTGGTGTTGATGTGGTCATCGCCCGTTGCAAAGCGCACCTTGGAGCGGTCGTACTGCAGCACGGCCGCCAGTTGCTGGGTGAAGTTGAAGTCCACGCCCACGCCGTAGGTCTCGCCCCAGCCACTGCGCTTGCTGCCGGCCGCGTCGGTGCGGCTGTAGAGCCCGCCGAGCTTGCCGAAGAGCGAAAAAGCCGGGGTGAGCGGCACGCGGCCCACGGCGCTCAGGCTGAACCCGTAGGCGTCGCGCGGGCCGGCGTTGCCGAAGTCGGTGGCACCGAACTCCAGCCCGAAGTTCTGGCCCCACATGCCGCCGGTGTAGAGGCTGTAGGCGTCGCCGTCGCCGCCGCCGGGGTAGTCAGCGCGGCCGGCATTCAGGCCGATGTAGCGGCCGCCTGCGGGGGCATACCAGCTGGTGCCATCGGCGGAGGTGCTCATGGTGCGGTTGGTCGTGGTGGTGCTCATGCTGCTGGACTGGGCCTGAACGGCGGCGCTCAGGGCCATGCCGCCGATGGCCAGGACCACGACGGAAAGCTTGCGAAGGGATGTGCTCACGATGACTCCTCGAAAATGATGAAGGGTTTGGCGTTGTTGTTTCAACATCAACGATGGGCATTGTGGAAACCGGCGTCGGGCCGGCGTGTCGGAATGTGTGCAGCGCGCATGTAGGACGCGGCGGTTGTGTCAGGCGGTCATGCACCAGCCCGGCCGGCCGGGGCATTGCCTCGGCAGCCGTGCGGCCAGGGCCCGGCGCGGCAAAATCCGGGGCATGAGCGATCTGGTCCGATACCTTCCAGGCACCACAGCGCTGGTGCTGGATTCACCACACAGCGGCACGGCCTACCCGCAGGACTTTCTGTTTGCCTGCCCTCTGGAGGTGCTGCGGCGCGCCGAAGACACGCACGTGGAAAAGCTCTACGACTTCGCGCCCGCGCTCGGCGTGCACTGGGTGGAGGCGCTGTTCCCGCGCAGCTACCTGGACGCCAACCGGTCCCTTGCCGAATTCGATGAAAGTTTGGTGGACGGCCCCTGGCCGGGGGAGAGGCCGTCCACGGACACCGAACGCGCCAAGGTGCGCCTGGGCAAGGGCCTGGTGTGGCGCCTCACCGACGACGGTGTGGCCCTCTACGACCGCAAGCTCGGCGTGGCCGAGGTGCAGCAGCGGATCGCGCGCTGCTGGCAGCCCTACCACGCGGCCGTGGCCGAGGCGATCGCAGCAGCCCATGCGGCCCATGGCTACAGCCTCCACATCAACTGCCACTCCATGCCGGCGGTGGCGGCCAGCCATGCGACGGACCACCCGGGGCTCGCGCACGCTGACTTCGTGGTCGGCAACCGGGACCACAGCACCTGCAGCCCCGCGCTGGCAGCGCTTGTGTGCGATCTGCTCAGGGGCGCGGGCTACACCGTGTGGCTCAATCACCCCTACAAGGGGGTGGAGCTGGTGCGCCGCTACGGTGAGCCGGCGCAACACCGCCACAGCCTGCAGCTGGAGATCAACCGCAGGCTCTACATGGACGAGGCGACGCTGCAGATGCACGCGGGCGCTGCTGGGCTCAGGCGTGACCTCGAGCACCTGGTGCGCACGCTGCTGGGCACCGATCCCCGGCTTCTCTGAAGCGTGGCTGGCAGTCTCTGACAAGGAAGGCGCAATGGACAAGGTCGATGGTGTGGTGATCGGTGCGGGTGTGGTGGGGCTGGCCGTGGCGCGGGCCATGGCGCTGTCGCCCGAGCGAGCAGGGCGAGACCTTTTGCTGCTGGAGGCGGCCGGGGCCATCGGCACGGGTACCAGTTCGCGCAACAGCGAAGTGATCCATGGCGGCATCTACTACCCGCAGGGCTCGCTCAAGGCGCGGCTCTGCGTGGCAGGCCGCCACCTCTTGTACGACTACTGCGAGCAGCGCGGCATCGCCCACAGGCGCTGCGGCAAGCTCATCGTGGCCACCGACGAGGCGCAACTGCCGCAGCTGCAGGCCATCCAGGCCCGGGCGGCGCTCAACGGCGTGCCCGAACTGGCGCTGCTGGAGGCAGCACAGGCCCGTGCCCTGGAGCCCGCGCTGCGCTGCGTGGCGGCGCTGCATTCGCCCAACACCGGCATCGTCGACAGCCATGGCCTGATGCTGGCGCTCCAAGGCGATTTCGAGCATGCGGGAGGTACCGTGGCCCTGCACTCGGCGCTGGAGAGCGTGCGCATTCAGGACGACGGCCTCGTGCTGCGCATGGTCGATGGCAGCCTGCTGCAGACCTCCTGGCTGGTGAATGCGGCGGGGCTGTCGGCGCCGGCCCTGGCGCGCCGCATCGAGGGGCTGGACCCTCGCCACGTGCCCCAGGCCTATTTCGCCAAGGGCAACTACTTCATGTTGGCCGGGCGCTCTCCGTTTTCGCGGCTGATCTACCCCGTTCCCGAGGCCGCCGGGCTGGGCGTGCACCTGACCGTGGACCTGGGCGGGCAAGCCAAGTTCGGGCCAGACGTGCAATGGGTGGATTCGCCCGACGACCTGCAGGTCGACCCGCGCCGCGCCGACGGCTTCTACGCCGAGGTGCGCAAGTACTGGCCCGAGCTGCCCGACGGTGCGCTGCTGCCGGGTTACGCCGGCATCCGGCCCAAGATCAACGCGCCGGGCGAGCCCGCCAGCGACTTCCTGATCCAGGGGCCGGCCGAGCACGGCGTGCCAGGCCTGGTCAATCTGTTCGGCATCGAATCACCCGGGCTCACCAGCTCCCTGGCCATCGGCACGCATGTGGTGCGCTTGCTCGAGGAGGCGGTGCTGGCAGAGTGAAGGAATGGGTTGCTCAACGACCGAGCGACTGAACGACCGAGCGACCGAACGACTGAACGACTCACCGATCGAGTAGCCGAGGAGTCGAGTAGCCGAGGAGTCGAGTGGCCGAGTGGCTAACCGACCGAGCACCCGAAAGACCGAGCGACTGAACGACGTGGCGACTGAACGGTTGGAGGTCCCAAGCCAGCGCTACCTACTGCAGCATTGGCTGGGCGAGCCTCTTGCCGCCCATCGATCGGAGCCTCAGGCCGATCTTGGCGGCGCAGCTTCTTCCAGGCCCAGCGCCTGGTGCACCCTCAGCGCCGCCCAGGCGTCATTGGCGGCATAGACCAGCTGCGCTGGCGTGAGTTGCGGCTGAGCCCAGTTCGAGGTGGCGACTTTCTTGGACTTGAGGAAGCGCTTTTTGAACAGCACGGCCACCGCGGCTTTGACGCCCATGTCCTTGCGCCAGCCGCGTTCGCAGAACACATGGTTGAGGTCCAGCACACCCTGCGGCTCCACGCCCAGTTTGTGCAGGATGCGCTTTTTGTCATCCACCAGGCCAAAGCCGGCCTTGACGATGGCCGGGTTGGCCAACAGCTGCGCCACGCGCAGGCGGCAGGCCGGATCCTGCAACTGGAAGATGTAAGCCGTGGAGGCGGTCGCCAGTTGCACGATGTGCGGTCCGTCAGAGGCTTCGTGGCGCACGAAGGTGGGGCGCGACTCGGTGTCGAAACCCAGCACCGGCTGGGTCCGGAGCGCCTGGCAGGCGGCCTCTGCTTCGGCGGCGTTGCTCACCAGGCGGATCTGGCCCAGCTCCAGCCGCTCGAAGGCGTCCATCGCGGCAATCGCGTCTTTGTCGGGTGCTGTGTGTTTTTCGCGCATGTCGCGGGGCCCTCAGCGGCGGCCGAAGGCTTGCAGTGCCAGGGCGCACTCGCGCACCAGCTCCGGGCCCTGGTAGATCAGGCCCGTGTAGATCTGCACCAGGTCCGCGCCGGCCTGCAGCTTGGACACCGCGTCACCGCCCGAGAGGATGCCGCCCACGCCGATGATCGGAAAGCCTGCTCCGAGTGCGGCACGCAGCTGCGCGATCACGCGGTTGCTGGACTGGAGCACCGGCGCGCCGGAAAGGCCGCCCGTTTCTTCCGAGTGCGGCAGGCCTTTGACCGCCTCGCGGGCGAGCGTCGTGTTGGTGGCGATCACGCCGTCCATGCCGTGGCGCTGCAGGGTCTGCGCGATCACGCTCACCTGCGTTTCATCCAGGTCCGGCGCGATTTTCACGAACACGGGCACGCGCCGCCCCTGGGCCTGTGCCAGTTCTTCCCGGCGCCGGGCCACCGCACCCAGCAGCGCATCGAGCGCCTCGTCGCTTTGCAGGGCCCGCAGGTTCTTGGTGTTGGGGCTGGAGATGTTGACGGTCACGTAGTCGGCGTGCGGGTACACGCCCTCCAGGCCGATGAGGTAGTCGTCCACCGCGCGCTCGATCGGCGTGGCCGCGTTCTTGCCAATGTTCAGGCCCAGTACCAGGCGCGTGCTCTCCGGTGCATCGCTCTGGCGGCAGTGGGCGGCGCGCACGTTAGCGATGAAGGCCTGCAGGCCCTCGTTGTTGAAGCCCAGGCGGTTGATCAGCGCATCGGCCTGCGGTAGCCGGAACATGCGCGGCTTGGGGTTGCCTGGTTGCGGCAGCGGCGTGACAGTGCCAACTTCCACGAAGCCAAAGCCCATGGCAGCCAGCCCATCGATGCAGCGTGCGTTCTTGTCCAGCCCCGCCGCCATGCCCACGCGGTTGGGGAACTTCAGGCCTGCGATCGTGAGCGGGTCGTCCACGCGCCGGGCGCCATAGACCGCCTGCAGCGGCGTGCCCTGGGTGCGGGCCAGCCAGCCCAGCGTGAGGTCGTGGGCGGCTTCCGGGTCCATGCCGAAAAGGAAGGGACGGGCGAGCGAGTAGGGCAGCAGGGGCATTGGATAATCCGGGCGAAGGCCTTGCGCGGCCTGTGAAACGGTTTCCCGATTGTCTCAAACGCCTTGTGCGTATTTCCCAGACCTTGTCCGCCCCTTCCATGACCCAAGACGAACTCAAGACCCTCGTTGGCCAGGCCGCCCTGCGCTACATCGAACCCGGCACCCTGGTGGGTGTGGGCACCGGCTCCACGGTGAACAAATTCATCGATGCGCTGGCCGGCATGAAGGGGCAGATCCGTGGTGCGGTGTCCAGCTCGGTGGCCTCCACCGAGCGGCTCCAGGCCATCGGCATCCCTGTGTTCGACGCCAATGAGGTGGAGGAACTGGCGGTGTATGTGGACGGCGCCGACGAGATCGACGGCGCAGGCCACATGGTCAAGGGCGGTGGCGCGGCGCTCACGCGCGAGAAGATCGTGGCGGCGCAGTCCCGCCGCTTTGTGTGCATTGCCGACGAAAGCAAGCGGGTTCAGACCCTGGGGGCCTTCCCGCTGCCGGTGGAGGTCATTCCCATGGCCAGCCAGCGGCTGGTTCGCCAGTTCGCGCGCCTGGGTGGGCAGGCCCGCCTGCGCATGAAAAATGGCGAGCCCTTAGTGACCGACAACGGCCAGCAGATCCTGGATGTGACGGGCCTTTCACTGACCGACCCGCGCGCGTTCGAGCTGGAAGTGAGCCAGTGGCCCGGCGTGGTGACCGTGGGCGTGTTTGCGATCCAGAAAGCCGATGTGTGCCTGCTGGGCACTTCCCGTGGCGTGGAAACGCTCACCTACTGAAACCGCTCAACTCTTGAGCCGGACATGCCTCGGTTTGCCGCCAACCTGAGCCTGCTCTACACCGAGCACAGTTTCCTCGACCGCTTTGCGGCGGCCCGGCGCGATGGCTTCGGTGCGGTGGAGTTCCTGTTCCCGTATGCCTTTCCTGCCAGCGAGATCGCGGCTCGCCTGCAGGACCAGGGTTTGCAGCAGGTGCTGTTCAATGCGCCGCCCGGCGGCACGGACGCCGAATCGATCGCGCGGGCCTGGGACAGCGGCCAGGGGCGTGGAACGGCGGCGCTGCCGGGCAGCGAAGAGGAGTTTCGAGCCGGTTTCCTTTTGGCCTTGGACTATGCACAGGCGCTGGACTGCCCGCAGCTGCATGTGATGGCAGGCCGCCCGCCGCCCGATCTCGATGCTAGCCTGGTGCGCGAGACCTACCTGGCCAACCTTTCCTGGGCGGCCTCGCAGGCTGCGGTTTGCGGCCGGCAGGTGCTGATCGAGCCGATCAACCCGCGCGACATGCCGGGCTACCACCTGCAGCGCCAGGCGCAGGCGCACGAGATCGTCGCTGCGGTGGGTGCAGTGAACCTGGCCGTGCAAATGGATTTCTACCACTGCCAGATCGTCGAGGGCGACGTGGCCACCAAGATCCGCCAGTACCTGCCCACGGGTCGGGTCGGGCATGTGCAGATCGCGGGCGTCCCCGGCCGCCATGAGCCCGATGAGGGCGAACTGAACCTGGCTTACCTGCTGGACGTGCTCGACGAAGTCGCGTCGGCCAGCGGCTGGCAGGGCTGGGTGGGATGCGAATACCGGCCCCGCCGAGGCACTGCGCCGGGCGCCACTTCAGAGGGGCTCGGCTGGATGGGCCGCTTTCGCACGCCCTGAGACGGGGCGACTCACTCGGGGGCCAGGGTCTGCGGTGCCTGAGGGTTTTCGAAATCCTCGGGTTTCGGATGCCAGGCCCTGGCGCTCAGGACTCAGGCCATGCCCTGGTGCCGCAGCAACGCGTCGATCTGCGGCTCGCGACCGCGGAAGGCCTTGAAGCTCTCCATCGCCGGGCGGCTGCCACCCGCCTCGAGGATGTGCTGCCGGTAGAGCCGCCCGATGTCCACGCTCAGCGGGCTGCCCGCTTCGCCCGCAGCTTCCTCGAACGCTGCGTAGGCATCGGCCGAGAGCACTTCCGCCCATTTGTAGCTGTAGTACCCGGCGGCGTATCCGCCTGCGAAGATGTGGCTGAAGGTGTGGGGCGTGCGGCTGTAGGCCGGGGGCTGGATGACCGCCACTTCCTCGCGCACCTGGCGCAGCAACGCCATCACGTCGCCTTGGGGGTCGTGGGCGGTGTGCAGCAACATGTCGAACAGCGCGAATTCCACCTGCCGCAGCGTCTGCAGGCCGCTCTGGAAATTCTTGGCGGCCAGCATCTTGTCGAACAACGCGCGCGGCAGTGGCTCGCCCGTGTCAACGTGGGCGGTCATGTGCCTGAGCACGTCCCACTCCCAGCAGAAGTTCTCCATGAATTGGCTGGGCAATTCCACCGCGTCCCATTCGACGCCACTGATGCCCGAGACATCGCGCTCGTTCACCTGGGTGAGCATGTGGTGCAGGCCGTGCCCGAACTCGTGGAAGAGGGTGGTCACGTCGTCGTGCGTGAGCAGGGCGGGCTTGCCCGCCACGCCGTCTGCGAAGTTGCACACCATGTGCGCCACCGGGGTCTGCAAGGTGCCGGTGTCGGGGCGCAGCCAGCGGGCGCGCACATCGTCCATCCAGGCGCCGCCCCGCTTGCCGGTGCGCGCCGGCTGGTCCAGGTAGAACTGGCCCACCAGTTGCCCGGCCCGCTCGATGCGAAAAAACGCCACACCGGGCTTCCACACCGGGGCGGTGTCGGGAAGGATGCTCACCTCGAAGAGGGTTTCAACGATCTTGAAGAGCCCTGCCAGCACCTTCGGCGCCGTGAAGTACTGCTTGACCTCCTGTTCGCTGAAGGCGTAGCGCGCCTCCTTGAGCTTCTCGCTGATGTACGGGAAATCCCAGGGCTGGGGGTCGGCCAGGTCGAGGTGCTCGCGCGCGAAGGCACGCATGTCGGCCACGTCCTGCTCGGCATGGGGCCGGGCGCGGCGGGCGAGGTCGCGCAGGAAGCTGATCACCTGCTCAGGCGACTCGGCCATCTTGGGCACGACCGAGACCTCGCCGAAGTTGGCAAAGCCCAGCAACTGCGACTCCTCCTGGCGCAGGGCCAGGATTTCCCGGATCACGGCGCCGTTGTCAAAGCGCTGGAGATCGGCTTCGGCCTGGTCGCTGGCGCGGGTGCTGTAGGCCTTGTAGAGCTTTTCCCGCAGGGCGCTGCTGTGCGCGAACTGCATCACCGGGAGGTAGCTGGGCATCTTGAGCGTGAGCTTGTGGCCGGACTTGCCTTCGGCCTCGGCCTGGGCGCGGGCCGAGGCGATCACATCGGCCGGCACGCCAACGAGTTCCTCGGCGCTGGCGTAGTAGGCGAAGGCCTCGGTGGCGTCGAGCGCGTTCTCGCTGAACTTCTGGCTCAGCTCGGCCTGCCGCTCCTGGATCTTGGCAAACCGTTCCTTCTGAGGGCCTTGCAGTTCAGCACCGGAAAGCACGAAATTGCGCAGGGCGTTCTTGTGGGCCTGGCGCTGCTCGGGGGTGAGACCGGCCGGATCGATGGCCTTGTACTTGGCGTAGAGCCGCTCGTCTGCGCCCAGGCGGGTCCAGAACTCGGTCACGCGGGGCAGGGCGGCGTTGTAGGCGGCGCGCAGCTCAGGTGTGTCGGCCACGCTGTTGAGGTGGCTGACCGCGCCCCATGCACAAGAAAGCTGCTCCGTGGCCACGTCCAGCACCCCGGCCATGCGCGTCCAGTCGGCTGGAAAGCTTTCAGCCGTCACCTGCTCCAGTGCGGCATCGGCCCGGGCCAGCAGCGTGTCCACGGCGGGTGCCACGTGCTCGGGTGCAATGCGGTCAAAAGGCGGCAGACCGGAGAAATCGAGAAGCGGGTTGCTCATGGTGGGTGCGGTGTGAAACGGTTTGCAGAAGGCGCACGGCGCCAGGGCGGCTCAGACGCGGTTCAGCGTGCGGGGCTTTTCTTGATGCTGCGCGGCTGCACCTTCTTGGCCCGCTTGACCTTGCCGCCGGGCGTCAGGCGCTGGTTGCCCAGCACGCGAAGCGTCTTGATCTCAGGCTTCTGGCCTGGGCGGGTGGGCTTGATGACCTTGAATTCACGCGGGCCGGGCTTGCGGTCTTCGTCAAGCTTCTTTTCCTTGGGTGGCATCGGGCGCCAGAGCACCAGGAGCTTGCCGATGTGCTGGATGGGCGCGGCGTCGAGCTCTTCAGCCAGGGACTGCAGCATCGCCTCGCGGGCGGTGCGGTCGTCGGAAAGCACACGGATCTTGATGAGACCGTGCGAGCGAAGCGCGGCATCGGCTTCCTTCTTGACAGCCTCCGTCAGGCCATCGCCTCCGATCATGACCACGGGGTCCAAGTGGTGGGCAGCGGCGCGGTGTTCCTTGCGCTGGGCAGGTGTGAGTTGAATCAGGGGCATGCGCCGATTATCGGCGCAGGCACCCGCCCCATCGATAGGCGGCGACAATGGAGTCCATGAAAGTACGCACGCAGAGCAAGAAGGTGGACAAGGCCTGGCTCAACCAGCATGTCAACGACACCTACGTCAAGCTCGCGCAGAAGGAGGGCTACCGCGCCCGGGCAGCGTACAAGCTCAAGGAAATCGACGAATCACTGGGCCTGGTGCGGCCGGGCCACCACGTGGTGGACCTGGGAAGCGCCCCTGGCGCCTGGAGCCAGTACGTGCGCCGCAGGCTTTCGCCCACCGGTGCGGCCGCCGGTGCGCTCAATGGTCGCATCATTGCCCTGGACCTGCTGCCCATGGAGCCGATCGAGGCCGTCACCTTCATCCAGGGTGACTTCCGCGAGGCGGATGTGCTCGAGCAGCTGGAGACGGCCCTGGGCGGCCAACCGGGTCAGCGGCCCAAGGTGGACCTGGTGGTTTCGGACATGGCGCCCAATCTGTCAGGGATTGAAAGCGCGGACGCCGCCCGGATCGCCCACCTGGTCGAGCTGGCCGTCGACTTCGCCTGTGCCCACCTGCAGCCCCAGGGCTCTTTGGTGGCCAAGGTGTTCCACGGCAGCGGCTACGATGACCTGGTGCGGCTCTTTCGGGAGCGGTTCAAGGTGGTCAAGAAGATCAAGCCCAAGGCCTCCCGGCGCCAGTCGGCCGAGACCTTTCTCGTGGGCCTGGGACTGAAGGCCACCGGTTGAAAGTCGCCTGCGGCCCCCTGTCCGGCGGTCCGAATCGGTGCTGCAGAGCCAGGCACATCCGGAAACACCCGGGGGGCAATTCCGCCCTAAGCTCATGGTGTCCCCTTTCCAGCGGGTGGTCGCCGAGCTTGAAAAGCCTAGAATCAGCGTCATCTGCCTGTTGTTTCCCCGACTGGAGTCCTCCTTGAACAATCAGTGGTTTTCCAAAATTGCGGTCTGGCTGGTGATTGCCATGGTGCTTTTCACCGTCTTCAAGCAATTTGACACCCGTGCCGGGGCAGGCGCGAACTACCTCGGGTACTCAGACTTCCTGGAGGAGGTGCGTGGCCGGCGAATCAAGTCCGCCACCATCGCCGAAGGCCAGGGCGGCACCGAGATCGCTGCCGTCACGCTGGATGACCGGCGCAGCCGCACCACGGCCACCTACCTGGACCGTGGCCTGGTGGGCGACCTGATTGCCAACGACGTCAAGTTCGACGTCAAGCCCCGTGAAGAAGGCTCGGTCCTCATGACCTTGCTGGTCAGCTGGGGCCCCATGCTGCTGCTGATCGGCGTGTGGGTCTACTTCATGCGCCAGATGCAGGGCGGCGGCAAGGGCGGCGCCTTCAGCTTCGGCAAGAGCAAGGCGCGCATGCTGGACGAGTCCACCAACACCGTGACCTTTGCCGACGTGGCCGGTTGCGACGAGGCCAAGGAAGAGGTCAAGGAAGTCGTGGACTTCCTGAAGGATCCGCAGAAATTCCAGAAGCTGGGCGGCCGCATTCCGCGTGGCCTGCTGCTGGTCGGCCCTCCGGGCACCGGCAAGACCCTGCTGGCCAAGGCGATTGCCGGCGAG
>CAYVGD010000049.1:0-12642 GCA_964450095.1 uncultured Polaromonas sp. | reverse complement strand
GGCTCCCTGCGGCACGCTCGATGCACTTGCGCACCAGCGAAAACCCGTTGGAATGCACGCCGCTGGAGGCCAGCCCCAGCACCACGTCGCCGGCGGCCACGTTGCGCCCGGTGAGGATCTTGGCTTTTTCCACTGCGCCCACGGCAAAGCCGGCCAGGTCGTACTCACCGGCCGGGTACATGCCCGGCATCTCCGCGGTCTCACCGCCGATGAGCGCGCAGCCGGAGAGTTCGCAGCCCCGGGCAATGCCGCCCACCACAGCGGCTGCGGTGTCCACGTCCAGCTTGCCGCAGGCAAAGTAATCGAGGAAGAACAGGGGCTCGGCGCCTTGCACCAGCACGTCGTTCACGCTCATGGCCACCAGGTCGATGCCGACCGTGTCGTGCATGTTCCATTCGAAGGCCAGCTTGAGCTTGGTGCCCACCCCGTCCGTGCCGGACACCAGCACCGGTTCCTTGTAGCGCTTGGGCACCTCGAACAGCGCGCCAAAGCCGCCGATGCCCGCGAGCACGCCCTCACGCATCGTCTTCTTGGCCAGGGGCTTGATGCGCTCGACCAGCGCGTCGCCCGCGTCGATGTCAACGCCTGCGTCTTTGTAGGAGAGGGGGGTGGTGCTCATGGCTCGGGGAGAAAAGTGCGGGAAGGCCTGGCGGGCGGGGCGCCGCCGGGGGCGCTTGCGGGGCCTCAGGGGGCATGCCGATAGAATCCAGCGCAAGATTCTAAGGGTTCACCCCCGGCTCTCTCCTTGATGCAGCCCCGCTCCCACCGAAAACCCGCCGCCGCCCCCGACCCTCAGGCATGAAGCAGATCGCCCTGGACATCGGCTTGGCCTGCGCGCCTTCGTTTACCAATTTTTTCGCCGGCCCCAACGACGCTGCGCTCAAGCACCTGGAGCTGTGGGCGGCCAGCGACCTTCGCTCGCCTGTGCCCACCTACCTCTGGGGCGAAGCCGGCAGCGGCAAGACCCACCTGCTCCAGGCCACGGCCGCGGCGCTGCAGGCCCAGGGCGCACTCGTGGGCTGGATGGACGCCCACCTGGCCGATCCGCCTGCCTTCGATGAACGCTGGGTGGCCGTGTTCATGGACGACTGCCACCTCTACACCGCGGTGCAGCAGCACGCCGCCTTCAACTGGTTCGTCAATGCCACCAACGCCGGCGACGGCCGCGCTCGCGGCGTCATCGCCTCCGGCCTGCTGCCACCGGCCGACCTGCAGTTGCGGGAAGACCTGCGCTCTCGCCTGGGCTGGGGCCATGTGTTCCAGCTGCAGGCGCTCACCGACGCCGAGCGCCGTGCGGTGCTGCGCCAGCAGGCCGATGCGCGCGGCGTGTTCCTGGGCGACGAAGTGATGGACTACATCCTCACGCGTTTTGCCCGCGACCTGGCCAGCCTCGTCCAGCTGCTCGAGCGGCTGGACGGCTATTCGCTGCAAACGCAGCGCCCCATCACGATTCCGCTGGTCAAGTCCATGCTGGAGAGCCAATGAAGAGCCACCTGGCCCTGTTCGACCTGGACCACACGCTGCTGCCCCTGGATTCTGACTACGCCTGGGGCGAGTTCACCATCCGCCTGGGCTGGTGCGACGCCAGCGAGTTCAAGCGCCGCAATGCCGAGTACTTTGAGCACTACCGCGCGGGTACGCTGGACATCCACGACTACGTGCGCTTTGCCACCCAGGCCCTGCGCGCGCAGGGCGCCGAGCAGGCCCGGGCCGCGCATGCGCAGTTCATGGCCGAGGTGATCCTGCCGGCCGTGCAGCCGCAGGCGATGGCCCTGGTGCGCAGCCACCTGGACGCTGGCCACGAGGTGGTCATCGTCACCGCCACCAATGAATTCGTCACGCGGCCGATCGCCGAACACTTCGGCGTCCAGCACCTGATTGCGGTGCAACTCGAGCGAGACGCCGCGGGTCGCCTGACCGGCGGGATCGCCGGCACACCCTCCTTCCGCCATGGCAAGGTCCAGCGCATGAACGAATGGCTGGCCGGGCGTTCGCTCGCCTGGCACGCGCTGGAGAGCACTTTCTACACCGACTCCATGAACGACCTGGCCCTGCTGGAACAGGTCACGCATCCGGTGGCCACCAACCCCGACCCCAAGCTGCGCGCGCTCGCGCAGGAGCGGGGCTGGCGCATCCTGGACCTGTTTCCCGAACATTCATGATCAAGACACTCATCGACAAGCTGCTGGGCAAGTCCGGCACCGCCAGCGGCGGCAAGAAGTCCCCCTATGGCAAGCGCGTGGAGCTCGGTCCCCAGGAGCACGGCATCGACGCCTCGCTCGTGGACGACCGCGCCATCGACGTGGTGCACACCCTCAAGGCCGCCGGGTACGAGGCCTACATCGTAGGCGGCGCCGTGCGTGACCTGCTGGTGGGCCTGCGCCCCAAGGACTTCGACGTGGCCACCAACGCCACGCCCGAGCAGGTCAAGGTGCTGTTCCGCCGCGCCTTCATCATCGGCCGGCGCTTTCGCATCGTGCACGTGGTCTACGGCCGCGGCCGCGAGCACGAGGTGATCGAGGTCTCCACCTTCCGCGCCCACCTCGACAGCGCCCAGGCCGAGCAGGTGGGTGGCAACGAGCGCACCAGCAAGGGCGAGCTCTCGGGCATGAAGCATGCCGTCGACGCCTCGGGCCGCGTGCTGCGCGACAACGTCTGGGGCTCCATGGAGCACGACGCCGCGCGCCGTGACTTCAGCATCAATGCCATGTACTACGACCCCGAGTCGCAGATCGTGGTCGACTACCACCAGGGCATCCGCGACGTGAAAAAGCGCGTGCTGCGCATGATCGGCGATGCGGCTACCCGCTACCGCGAAGACCCGGTGCGCATCATCCGCGCGGTGCGTTTTGCCGCCAAGCTCAGCAACCTCGGCTTTGCGCTGGAGGACAAGACCGCCACCCCGCTCAAGACCATGAAGAAGCTGCTGGCCGATGTGCCGCAGTCGCGCCTTTTCGACGAGATGCTCAAGCTGCTGCAGACCGGGCATGCGCTGGCCAGCATCGAGCAGCTGCGTGCGCTGGGCCTCGAAAAAGGCATCTACCCGTTGCTGGATGTGATCGTGGCCTCGGCCGAGGAGCCGCTGCTCCACCTGGCCCTGCAGGACACCGACCGCCGCGTGGGCGAGGGCAAGCCCGTGGCACCCAGTTTCCTTCTGGCCTGCGTGCTCTGGGCCGATGTGCGCGTCGGCTGGGACAAGCGCCGCGCCAAGGGCGAGCACCTCATGCCGGCGCTGCACGACGCCATCGACGCGGCCTTCGACGCCCGCATCGGCGATGTCTCCGGTCGGGGCAAGCTGGGCACCGACATGCGCGAGATCTGGGTCATGCAGCCGCGTTTTGACAAACGCACGGGCAATGCACCGTTCTCGCTGGTCGAGCAGCCGCGCTTCCGGGCGGGCTTTGACTTCCTGCGCCTGCGCGCGCAGACCGGCGAGGCCGACCTGGCCCTGGCCGAATGGTGGGAGAAGTTCTCGCTGGCCAGCGATGGCGAGCGCCAGGACATGGTCGATGCGCTGCGCCACGAGCAGAGCGCACGCCCGGCGCGCGGGCGCGTGCGCCGCAAGGCCGAGGCCGACCCGTCCGACGAAGCCGATGACGGCCTGCAGCCTGCCGAGGCCGGCCATCCGGCGCCCGAGCCGGATGCTGGTGCCCCCCGCAAGCGCCGGCGCCGCCGCAAGCCGCGCAGCGCCACGGGCGGCGACAGCGCGGGGCAGGGCGGTGAGCGCACCGACGACTGACCCCGGCCGCCGCGCTCCGGCCCCGGTGCGTGCCTTCGTCGGGTTGGGCGCCAACCTGGGCGATGCGCCCACCACGCTGGCCTGGGCCCTGCAGGCCTTGGCCCGCCTGCCCGCCACCCAGGTGCTGGCTCAGTCCAGCCTGTACCGCACCGCGCCGCGGGACTGCGCGCCCGGCAGCCCCGTTTTTTTCAATGCCGTGGCGCACCTGGAGACGGCCTTGACCGCGCCGGACCTGCTGGACGCCCTGCTCGCGCTGGAGCAGCGCGCCGGCCGCGAGCGGCCGTACCGCCACGCGCCCCGCACCCTGGACCTGGACCTGCTGTTGTATGGCGATGCGAGCATCGCCTCCCCGCGTCTGACCGTGCCCCATCCGCGCATGTGCGAGCGCGCTTTCGTGCTCGAGCCGCTGGCAGAGGTGGCGCCGGCGCTGGTGAGCGCAGGGGCGCTCCGCGCCGTCCGCACCCAGGGTGTGGAGAGGCTGGGTCCGCTGGGGCCTTGAGCAGGCCTCCAGCAGGCCTCCAGCAGGCCTGCGTGCCGCATGGGCGGTCTTCCCTGTTGCGTCGCTTTCACCGCTGTCACCGCATGCGGTGTGTGCCGGTGCGGTCTGTGGGGGCCAGCTTCAGGGCGCCAGCCGCTCGCGCAGCCACTGCCCGCCTTCGAGCCGGTAGCGCAGCCGGTCGTGCAGCCGGCTCCTGCGGCCCTGCCAGAACTCCCAGGCGTCGGGCCTGAGGCGGTAGCCGCCCCAGTGTGGCGGGCGGGGCGGCTGGAGCAGGAACTGCGCGCTGTACTTGGCCGCATTGGTCACCAGCACCGAGCGGCTGGGGATGACCTCGCTTTGCGGGCTGGCCCAGGCGCCGATGCGCGAATCCAGCGGCCTGCTGTGGAAGTAGGCATCGCTTTCCTCGTCCGAGATTTTTTCCACCACTCCCTCGATGCGCACCACGCGCTCGAGTTCGACCCAGTGAAACTGCAGCGCCGCGTGCGGGTTGGTGGCCAGGGCCTGGCCTTTGCGGCTTTGGTAGTTGGTGTACCAGACGATGCCGCGCTCATCCAGGCCCTTGATCAGCACCACCCGGGTGGAGGGCCGCTGCTGGCTGTCCACGGTGGCCAGGGTCATGGCGTTGGGCTCGGGCAGCTGCGCCGAAATGGCCTCCTGCAGCCACTGGCTGAATTGCTGGAACGGGTCGGCGAGGGAGGCGTCCTCACTCAGTTCAGCGCGCTCGTAGCTCTTGCGCAGGTCGGCGATCGAAGTCAGGGGCGATGTCATCTGGGCAGTATAGGAAGGCCGCCCGCCCCATGAACCTGCAGCCAGCCTTGCCCCCGCAGGCCGCTCAGCCCCGGGCGGCCGTGCTGCATGCGCGCGTGCGCTGCGGGAGGCCGCTCCCCGCACAGCGGCGACCCCGTCTTCTGCGGACGCTTCCCAGGCCGCTGGTTGCCCACCAAGCCGCTCAGCGCGTCTGGCCCAGCCACCCCTGGGCCAGTTGCACCCAGTAGGTCGCGCCCAGCGGGATGAGCTCGTCGTTGAAGTCGTAGCTGGGGTTGTGCAGCGTGCAGGGCCCGCCGCCGTGGCCCATCTCGCGGTGCAGGCCGTCGCCGTTGCCGATGAAGCAGTAGGCCCCGGGCTTGGCCTGCAGCATGTAGGCGAAGTCTTCGGCGCCCATGGTGGGCTCCTGGTCGAGCACGGCTTCGCTGCCCACGATGCCCTGCATCACCTGGCGGGCGAAGTCGGCCTCGCGTGGCGAGTTGATGGTGGGCGGGTAGTTGCGCTCGAACTCGAATTCGCAGGTGGCGCCGAAGGCGGCCGCGGTGTGACGGGCGATGTCGGCCATGCGCTGTTCGATCAGGTCGAGCACCGCGGTGGTGAAGGTGCGCACCGTGCCCTGGATCTCGCAGGCGTCGGGCACCACGTTGGTGGCTTCGCCCGTGTGGATCATGGTCACCGAGATCACGGCCGTGTCCACCGGCTTTTTGTTGCGCGTCACGATGGTCTGGAACGCCTGCACCATCTGGCAGGCCACGGGCACCGGGTCGATGGTGTTGTGCGGCAGCGCCGCATGGCCGCCCTTGCCGCGCACCGTGATCTTGAATTCATTGCTGGAGGCCATCACGGGGCCCGAGCTCACCGCAAAGCTGCCCGCCGGCATGCCCGGCCAGTTGTGCATGCCGAAGACCGCCTCCATGGGAAAGCGCTCGAACAGGCCGTCCCGGATCATCTCGCGCGCGCCGCCGCCGCCTTCCTCGGCCGGCTGGAAGATCAGGTAGACCGTGCCGTCGAAGTCGCGGTGGCGCGCCAGGTGCTGGGCCGCGGCCAGCAGCATGGCGGTGTGGCCGTCGTGGCCGCAGGCGTGCATCTTGCCCGCGTGCTTGCTGGCGTGGGCGAAGGTGTTGAACTCCTGCATGGGCAACGCGTCCATGTCGGCACGCAGGCCCACGGCGCGGCCGCAGGCGCCGCCGTCGCGGCCGTGCACGATGCCGACCACACCTGTGGTGCCCAGGCCGCGGTGCAGGGGAATGCCCCAGCGCTCGAGCTGGGCGGCCACCAGCTCGGCCGTGCGCTGCTCTTCAAAGCACAGCTCCGGGTGGGCGTGTATTTCGCGGCGCAGCGTGGCAATGCCTGCGGCTTCGGTGACGATGGAATCGATGAGCTTCATGGGGTGTCCGCTGGGAGAAGGAGCCGCCGCGTCCGGGGCAGCCTCGATCCATGCTAGCAGAGCGCCGTGGCCCTGCCGCGCTGCGAAAAGCCGCCGGCGCGGGCAAAATCGCGGCCATGCGAATCCTCCACACCATGCTGCGCGTGGGCAACCTGCAGCGCTCCATCGATTTCTACACGAACGTGCTGGGCATGAAGCTGCTGCGCACCTCGGAGAACCCCGAGTACAAGTACAGCCTGGCCTTCCTGGGCTTCGGTGCCAACCCGGAGCAGGCCGAGATCGAGCTCACCTACAACTGGGGGGTGGAGCAGTACGAAATGGGCACGGCCTACGGCCACATCGCCCTGGGCGTGGCCGACGCCTACGCCGCCTGCGAGAAGATCAAGGCCGTGGGCGGCAACGTCACCCGCGAAGCCGGCCCGGTCAAGGGCGGCACCACCGTGATCGCCTTCGTGACCGACCCGGACGGCTACAAGATCGAATTGATCCAGCGGCCCGACGACGCGGCCTCCGGCACCGGCCTGCGCTGAGGCCGCTGCCCGCGCGGCCGCACCCCTGACCCGGCTTCAGCGCCGCAGGTCGCGCGCGCAGCGAAAGCCGATGTAGATCACCGCCGTGTCGGCGGGCTTGCCCTGGCGGTGGCTGTCCTGCATGGGGCCGGCGCCGTACCACCAACTGCCGCCGCGGGTGCGTTGCTCGCTGCCCGGACCGCTGTCCACCCATTCCCAGAGGTTGCCGCCCATGTCGAAGAGGCCGTTGACGCCTGCGCGCGTGCTGCCGGCTGCGGCATGGCCGCGCCCGCGGCTGGTGACGGCATGCGCCACGGTCTGCACCGGGCCGCAGTCGCCCAGGCAGTTGGCGCCCTGCGGGCTGTCGCCGGTGGGGTAGCGGTAGGTCTGGCCGCGCACCAGGCCCGCGGGCGGGTTGGCGCGGCGCTCGGTGTAGGCGGCCTCGCCCCATTCGGCATCGGTGGGCAGGCGTTTGCCGGCCCAGCGGCAAAAGGCCTGGGCTTCTGCGTGCGTCACGTGGGCGGCGGGCTCGTCGTCGGCGCCCGGCTTGCCGTAGGGCGAATGCCAGACCCAGCCCCGGCGCTGTTCCCAACCCGCCTCGAAGGTGCTGCCGCCGCCTGCGCGCTCGGCCTGGGTCACGGTGCCCGTGGCCTGCGTGAAGCGGCGGAACTGACCCATGGTCACCTCGGTGCGGTCGATCTCGAAGTGGCTGATGGGCTGCATCTCGGCCGCCTGCGCCTCCATGTGCAGCAGCATGCCGGCGGCCAGCGCGGCCAGGAAGGTCATCCAGGGCGAGGGCTTTTTCTTCATGCCGCGGAGCATGCCCCAAAGCCCTGGGGCCGGGCAAGCGCGCGGGCCGGCCGCCCCGGTGCCGCCGGGGTCATGCGTCCGCCGGGGCCTGCGTCCGCCGGGGTCAAACGATCGCCCGGCTCAAACGACCGCCGGGGTCAAACGATTGCTCAGATCAGATGGCGCAGTGGGTCCTGCGGCCGTCGATGTCACGTCGGACCTGCATGTCGCCAAGCCTGGGCAAGCGCCTGGGCGCGCCGGGCCACCTCGGCCGCGTCCCGGCCCGGCCGGTACACACCCGAGCCGATGCCGGCGCCGCTGGCCCCTGCAGCGCGCCAGGCACGCAGGTCTTGCAGTGCGATGCTGCCCACCGGCAGCAGCACCGCCTCGGGCGGCAGCACTGCGCGCAAGGCCTTCAGGCCCGCCGGCTGCAGCACCTCGGCCGGGAACAGCTTGACGCTCTGCGCACCCAGCCGCAGCGCCCGCAGCGCCTCGGTGGGGGTGAAGCTGCCGGGCAGGCACACCATGTCCAGGCGCAGCGCCTGGGCCACCACGTCCGCATCCAGGTGCGGCGAGACGATGAGCCGCCCGCCTGCGGCGTGCACCTCACGCACTTGCTGCGCCTGCGTCACGGTGCCCGCGCCCACCAGGGCCTCTGGGCAGGCGCGGGCCATGCGCTCCACGCTCTCGAGCGGCCGGGGCGAATTGAGCGGCACTTCCATCAAACGCCAGCCAGCGCCCCAGAGCGCGGCGCCCACGGCCTCGGCTTCCGCAGGTTCCAGCCCCCGCAGAATGGCTACCAACGGCAGCGCCTGAAGGGCCTGGCTGAACGCGCTGGAGGCGCTCATGCGGTCCCACCGTTGCCTTCCGGCGTGGGCGCACCGTCGAAGGCGCCCAGGCCCCGTGCGAGCGCGTAGAGGCCGGCCCAGGTCGCCGCTTCGCCCACCACCCGCGATGACACGCCCAGCAGCGCCAGCGCCTGCCCGTAGCGGGCGGTCAGGTGCCGCGCGCCGATGAGCACCACCTCTTCACCGGGCGAGAGCGCCTGTGCGCGCAGTTCCTCCCCGATCAGCAGCCCCGACAGGTAGCTCGGCAGCGCCTCCGGGGGCATGCGGTCGAACAGCGAAAGCGTGCGCACGCTGAACACGTGGTGAAGCAGCGCAGGCCGCGCCAGCGCCAGCCGCAGGCCCTGCTCGAAGGCCGTGGCGTCGGCCGGCGGCTCCTGTTGCGGAAGGCTGCGCGAAAGAATGGAGTGCTGGCGCAGCAGCGCATAGAACTCGCCCGTCATCCACGTGGAAAACGAGGTGATGCGACCGGACTCCACCCGCGCCCACTTGCCGTGCGTGCCCGGGTGCACCACGCGTGCGCTGTCCAGTTCGAGCAGGCGCAGGGCGCCGAAGATCTGGGTCTCCTCGCCGCGCATCACGTCGGGCAGTTCGCTGTCGGGAAGGCACAGGCCCGGCACGATCCCCAGGCGGTCCGGCTCCAGCCAGCACAGCCGAGCGGCCAGGTCCTCGAAGCGCGCCGGGCACGGGCAGTAGGGTGCCTCCTGCCAGCCCTGGCGGCTGCCGACCATGCCGGACATCAGGCACAGCGTGTCGGGCTGCGCCATCCAGTCGCCGAAGGACTCGGCAAACACCTGGGCAAAGCCGCCCGGTGACACGGTGAGCATGCCGCGTTCGAACGAGCGCTCCTGCAGCGCATGGCCGTCGGGTGCGATCAGCGCGCCGCGCAGCGCCGTGCTGCCCCAGTCGATGGCCAGCAGTCGTTGCATTGCGTGCATGGCGCTGGGGTCCTCAGTGGTTGTCGCGCGGCACGAAGTCGCCGCGCCGGCCGACCAGGAAGTCCAGGTCCGCGCCTTCGTCGGCCTGCAGCACATGGTCGTTGTAAAGCTTCCAGTAGCCCGTCGCCAGGGGCGGCTCGGGCGGCTGCCAGCGGGTGCGGCGCTGCGCGAGCTCGGCGTCGCTCACGTGCAAGTGCAGTCGCCGCGCCGGTACGTCGAGCTCGATCTCATCGCCCGTCTGCACCAGCGCCAGCGGACCGCCGGCGGCCGCCTCGGGCGCGGTGTGCAGCACCACGGTGCCGTAGGCCGTGCCGCTCATGCGCGCATCGCTGATGCGCACCATGTCCGTGATGCCGCGCCGCAGCAGCTTCGGCGGCAGCGGCATGTTGCCCACCTCGGCCATGCCGGGATAGCCTTTGGGGCCGCAATTCTTGAGCACCATGATGTCGCGGGCCTCGATCTCCAGCGCCTCATCGTCGATGCGGGCATGGAAGTCGTCGATGTCCTCGAACACCACCGCCCGACCGCGGTGCACCATCAGCTCGGGCGTGGCCGCGCTCGGCTTGATGACCGCGCCGCGCGGCGCGAGGTTGCCGCGCAGCACCGCGATGCCGGCCTCGGCCTTGAAGGGCCGCTCGCGCGGAAAGATCACCTCGGCGTTCCAGTTCTGCGCCTCGGCCAGGTTCTCGCCCACGGTGCGCCCGGTGACGGTGGGCAGGTTCAGGTGCAGCTCGGCCGCCATTTCCTGCATCACTGCCGGCAGGCCGCCGGCGTAGCAGAAGTCCTCCATGAGGTACCGGCCCGAGGGCTGCAGGTTCACCAGGCAGGGCAGGTGGCTGGCCAGCGCGTCGAAGTCGTCGATGGTGAGCGGCACGCCCACGCGCCGCGCCATGGCGATGAGGTGGATCACCGCGTTCGTCGAGCCGCCGATGGCTGCCAGCAGCTTGATCGCGTTTTCGAAGGCCTCGCGCGTGAGGATGTGCGACAGCCGCACCCCGCGCCGCACCAGATCGACCGCGTGCCGTCCGGCCATGCGCGCCAGCACATTGCGCCGCCCGTCCACCGCCGGGAAGGCCGCATTGCCCGGCAGGCCCACGCCCAGCGCCTCGACCATGCTGGCCATGGTGCTGGCGGTGCCCATGGTCATGCAGTGGCCATGGCTGCGGTTCATGCAGCTTTCGGCTTCGAAGAAGTCCTGCAGCCTGAGCGTGCCGGCGCGCACCTGCTCGCTCATGCTCCACACGCCGGTGCCCGAGCCCAGTTCCTGGCCGCGCCATTTGCCGTTGAGCATGGGGCCGCCGCTCACGCCCACGGTGGGCAGGTCCACGCTGGCCGCACCCATCATCAGCGAAGGGGTGGTCTTGTCGCAGCCCATCAGCAGCACGGCGCCATCGACAGGGTTGCCCCGCAGTGATTCCTCCACGTCCATGCTGGCCAGGTTGCGGTAGAGCATGGCCGTGGGCCGCAGCAGCGTCTCGCCCAGCGACATCACGGGAAACTCCAGCGGAAAGCCGCCGGCCTCCAGCACACCCATCTTCACCTGCTCGGCCAGCACGCGGAAATGCGAGTTGCAGGGTGTGAGCTCGCTGTAGGTGTTGCAGATGCCGATGACCGGGCGTCCGTCGAACTGGTCGTGCGGTATGCCGCGGGCCTTCAGCCAGCTGCGGTAGGCAAAGCCGTCGCGGTCCTGCCGGCCGAACCACTGCTGGCTGCGCAGCGCAGGGCGGCCGGGCTGGGTCATCGGGTAAGTCCTGAATGGCGCGCTGCGGGAGCCAGGTCTAGCATGGGCTGTCCGATTGCAACAAGATGTCAATCAACCTGCACCGCCAAACGCTGCACCGCCTGGGCGAAGCCATCGTGGCGGGGCACTACGCCCGGGAAAAAGCCATGCCGCCCGAGCCGGTGCTTTGCGTGCAGCTGGGCGTGAGCCGCACCGTGCTGCGCGAGGCGGTGAAGTCGCTGGTGGCCAAGGGGCTGGTGAGCACCGGCCCCAAGGTCGGCACCCGGGTGCTGGCCGAAGAGCACTGGAACTGGCTGGACGCAGATGTGCTGGCCTGGAAGTTCCGCGTGGGGCTGTCCCCCGAATTCCTGCAGGCAGTGACCGAAATGCGGCAAGCCGTGGAGCCGCGCTGCATCCGTCTGGTGGCCGAGCGCGCCACCCCCGAGCAACTGGCGGAAATCCAGGGGGCCTTCCTGCGCATGCAGGAGGCGGTGGCCACCGGCCTGGATGACCTGAGCGACGACCTGCGTTTTCATCACCTCCTGCTCAAGGCCAGCGGTAACCGGCTGCTGGCGCAGGTCGGCCAGCTGCTGCGCGCGTTGCTGCGCGCAGGCTTTGAGCTGATGGGGCGCCGCCCGGCCGTTCCCAACAGCACGCTGCCCTGGCATGCGGCCGTGGTGCAGGCCCTCGTGGACCGGGACCCCGACCGCGCCCAGCGCGCCATGGCCGCGCTGATCGACGCCGTCGCCGAAGACCTGTGCAACATGCTCAAGCTCAGGAGCCGCCAGGCGCTGGATGCGGCCTCGGCCTGAGCAGGGGCTGCGTGGGGTCAGGCCAGGGTCCCGGGCGTCGAGCATGGCGCCATCTCACCACAGGCGGTGCTGCGCGCTGGGCCTTCCAAATGCGTCAGTTGCAACAAGGCGTGCGGCCCGCCATGCCTGTGGGCCCGACAATTGATGCCCTGTCCATCCCGTGCCTGCCATGACCGAATTCACCCAAGTCGTTCTCTTCACCGACACCGACGGCCGCGCCCGCTTTCGCCAGCAAACGCTGCCGCTGGACCAGGGCACACCCGCCTCGCGCTTGTCGGCTGTGTTTCCCTCGGCCGGCTACCAGCTGCGCACCAGCCCCGTGGGCTTTCGCAGCGCGTTCCATTGCACCGAAAAGCCGCAGTGGGTGTTCATCCTGGGCGGGCAGATGGAGATCGGTCTGCAGGGCGGGGAAAGCCGCGTTTTTCGCGCCGGCGAGCACTTCTACTCGGCCGACATCCTGCCGCCCGGTGCCACTTTCGATCCTTCGGTGCACGGCCACTGGAGCCGCCAGGTGGGCGACGAGCCCCTGGTCACGCTCTTCGTCAAGGATTGACGCGCGCGCAGACCCAACGAAAAAGGGCACCGAGGTGCCCTTTTTCCTTTTTGGCGCCAGGCCAGGATCAGTAGCCGTAACCGCCA
>CAYVGD010000048.1:0-13005 GCA_964450095.1 uncultured Polaromonas sp. | reverse complement strand
CCGCGCCGCCATGGGCCGCGGCGAGATCAACGTGGACTGGGGCATGGGCGAGCACATGGCGTTTGCCTCCCTGGTGGCCAGCGGCTACCCGGTGCGCCTGTCGGGCGAAGACTCCGGTCGCGGCACCTTCACCCACCGCCACGCCGTGCTCCACGACCAGAACCGCGAGAAGTGGGACACCGGCACCTACATTCCGCTGCAGAACGTGGCCGACAACCAGGCCCCGTTCGTGGTGATCGACTCCATCCTGTCGGAAGAAGCCGTGCTGGCCTACGAGTACGGCTACGCTTCGAACGATCCCAACACCCTGGTGATCTGGGAGGCGCAGTTCGGCGACTTTGCCAACGGCGCGCAGGTGGTGATCGACCAGTTCATCGCCTCTGGTGAAGTGAAGTGGGGCCGGGTCAACGGCATCACGCTGATGCTGCCCCACGGCTACGAAGGCCAGGGCCCCGAGCACAGCTCGGCCCGCCTGGAGCGCTTCATGCAGCTGGCCGCCGACACCAACATGCAGATCGTGCAGCCCACCACGGCCAGCCAGATCTTCCACGTGCTGCGCCGCCAGATGGTGCGCAACCTGAGGAAGCCGCTGGTCATCATGACGCCCAAGTCGCTGCTGCGCAACAAGGACGCCACCTCCCCGGTGTCCGAGTTCACCAAGGGCGGTTTCCAGACGGTGATCGGCGAGACCAAAGAGCTCAAGGCCGAGAAGGTCAAGCGCGTGATCGCCTGCTCCGGCAAGGTGTACTACGACCTGGTGAAAAAGCGCGAGGAAAAAGGTGCCGATGACGTGGCCATCCTGCGTGTCGAGCAGCTCTATCCCTTCCCGCACAAGGCTTTCGGCGCCGAGCTCAAGAAGTACCCCAACGCCACCGACATCGTGTGGTGCCAGGACGAACCTCAGAACCAGGGCGCGTGGTTCTTCATTCAGCACAACATCCACGAGAACATGGACAGCGGACAGCGGCTGGGCTATGCCGGTCGCGCGGCCTCGGCGTCACCCGCCGTGGGCTATGCCCACCTGCACCAGGACCAGCAGAAGGCCCTCATCGAGGCCGCCTTCGCCAAGCTCAAGGGCTTCGTGCTGACCAAGTGATCGCAGATCGCAAAGAACAACCCCGCGTTAACTGAATTCAAGAGAAATCCAAATGGCAATCGTAGAAGTCAAGGTTCCGCAGCTCTCCGAATCCGTGGCCGAGGCCACCCTGCTGCAGTGGAAGAAAAAGCCCGGCGAGGCCGTGGCCATCGATGAGATCCTGATCGAGATCGAGACCGACAAGGTCGTGATGGAAGTGCCCGCCCCCTCGGCTGGCGTCCTGGCTGAGCTGGTGGTCGGTGACGGCGGCACCGTCGTGGCCGAGCAGCTGATCGCACGCATCGACACCGAGGGCGTCGCAGGCGCGGCGGCCGCACCGGCCGCGGCCGCACCGGCGCAGGCTGCAGCCCCCGTGGCCGCGCCCGCTGCCGCTGCCGCCCCAGGCGGCGCGATGTCGGGCGTGGCCATGCCGGCCGCGGCCAAGCTGATGGCCGACAACAACCTGGCTGCCGGCTCGGTGGCCGGCACCGGCCGTGACGGCCGCGTGACCAAGGGCGACGTGCTGGCCGTCGTGGCCGGTGGCGCCAAGCCCGCCGCAGCGCCCGCGGTCATTCCCACGGGCGTGCCGACGGTATCGCTTCCCCAGGTGGCCGCACCCGGCATCGACCTGGGCCAGCGCCCCGAGCAGCGCGTGCCCATGACGCGCCTGCGCGCCCGCATCGCCGAGCGCCTGCTGCAGTCGCAGTCGACCAACGCCATCCTCACCACCTTCAACGAGATCAACATGGCCCCGGTCATGGAGATGCGCAAGCGCATGCAAGAGCGCTTCGAGAAGGAGCACGGTGTCAAGCTTGGCTTCATGAGCTTCTTCGTGAAAGCCGCCGTGCATGCGCTCAAGAAGTTCCCGGTGCTCAATGCCTCGGTCGATGGCAACGACATCGTCTACCACGGCTACTTCGACATCGGCATCGCCGTGGGTTCGCCGCGCGGCCTGGTGGTGCCCATCATCCGCAACGCCGACCAGCTGAGCTTTGCCGACATCGAGAAGAAGATCGCCGAGTTCGGCCAGAAGGCCAAGGACGGCAAGATCGGTCTGGACGACCTGTCCGGCGGCACCTTCTCCATCAGCAACGGCGGCACCTTCGGCTCCATGCTGTCCACGCCCATCATCAACCCGCCGCAGTCGGCCATCCTGGGCGTGCACGCCACCAAGGACCGCGCCGTGGTCGAGAACGGCCAGGTCGTGGTGCGCCCCATGAACTACTTCGCCATGTCGTACGACCACCGCATCATCGACGGCCGCGAGGCTGTCCTGGGCCTGGTGGCGATGAAGGAAGCGCTGGAAGACCCGGCCCGCCTGCTGTTCGACATCTAAAAACCTGGTGGGACAGACCCAGAATCGCGCAGCGGTTTTGTGCTGTCCCCCGCTGATCAGAAGAGTTCCATGAGCAAACAATTCGACGTCATCGTCATCGGCGGCGGCCCTGGCGGCTACATCGCAGCCATTCGCGCGGCCCAGCTGGGCATGAACGTGGCCTGCATCGACGAGTGGAAAAACAAGGACGGCGGCCCCGCGCCCGGCGGCACCTGCACCAACGTCGGCTGCATTCCGTCCAAGGCGCTGCTGCAGTCGTCCGAGCACTTCGACCAGGCCAACCACCACTTCGCCGACCACGGCATCAGCGTCAAGGACGTGAAGATGGACGTGGCCAAGATGATTGGCCGCAAGGACACCGTCGTCAAACAGAACAACGACGGCATCCTGTACCTGTTCAAGAAGAACAAGGTCAGCTTCTTCCACGGCCGCGGCTCCTTCGTCAAAGCCGCCGAAGGCGGCTACGAGATCAAGGTCGCCGGCAAAGCCGAAGAGACCCTGGTGGGCAAGCAGGTCATCATCGCCACGGGCTCCAACGCCCGTGCGCTGCCCGGCGTGCCTTTCGACGAGGAAACCGTGCTCTCCAACGACGGTGCGCTGCGCCTGGGCGCGGTGCCCAAGAAGCTTGCGCTGATCGGCTCGGGCGTGATCGGCCTGGAGATGGGCTCGGTCTGGCGCCGCCTGGGGGCGGACGTCACCATCCTCGAAGGCCTGCCCACTTTCCTGGGCGCCGTGGACGAGCAGATCGCCAAGGAAGCCAAGAAGGCTTTTGACAAGCAGGGCCTGAAGATCGAGCTGGGTGTGAAAGTCGGCGAGGTCAAGACGTCCAAGAAGGGCGTCTCGATCGCCTACACCAGCGCCAAGGGCGAGGCCGTGACCCTGGATGCCGACAAGCTGATCATCTCCATCGGGCGGGTGCCCAACACCATCGGCTTGGCTGCCGAGGCCGTGGGCCTGCAGCTGGACGAGCGCGGCGCCATCGTGGTGGATGCCGACTGCAAGACCAACCTGCCCGGCGTCTGGGCCGTGGGGGACGTGGTGCGCGGCCCGATGCTGGCGCACAAGGCCGAGGAAGAGGGCGTGGCCGTGGCCGAGCGCATCGCTGGCCAGCACGGTCATGTGAACTTCAACACCATTCCCTGGGTGATCTACACCAGCCCCGAGATTGCCTGGGTCGGTCGCACCGAGCAGCAGCTCAAGGCCGATGGCGTGCAGTACAAGGCCGGCACCTTCCCGTTCCTGGCCAACGGCCGCGCACGCGCGCTGGGCGACACCACGGGCATGGTCAAGTTCCTGGCCGACGCCAAGACCGACGAGATCCTGGGCGTGCACATCGTGGGCCCCATGGCCAGCGAGCTGATCGCCGAGGCCGTGGTCGCCATGGAATTCCGCGCCAGCGCCGAGGACATCGCCCGCATCTGCCATGCGCACCCCTCGCTGTCCGAGGCGACCAAGGAAGCGGCCCTGGCCGTGGACAAGCGCACGCTCAACTTCTGAGGCACCCCGGGGCGCCTTCGGGCGCTTTGGCGTTACAGTCCAAAGCCCGGGCCTCTGTGCCCGGGCTTTCTTTATCTGGCCTTCCTTTTCCCTACCTTCCCCGATGTCCGTGCGCGCCGCCTACGAAGCAGAACTCCAGGCCCGTGGTTACCAAAGCGATCCTGCGCAGCTGCACGCGGTCGATGCGCTGGAGCGCTGCGCCCAGGACTGGGCGGCCTACAAGGCCAAGCGGTCGAACCCGATCAAAAAACTCCTGTCGCGTCCGGAAATCCCGCGCGGCGTCTACATGTACGGCGGGGTGGGGCGTGGCAAGAGCTTCCTCATGGACTGCTTCTTCAACGCCGTGCCCATCCAGCGCAAGACTCGGCTGCACTTTCACGAGTTCATGCGCGAGGTGCATGTGCAGCTGCGCGAACTGCAGGGCACGGTGAACCCGCTCGATGAGCTGGGCAAGCGCATCGCCAAGCGCTTTCGGCTGATTTGCTTCGACGAATTCCATGTCGCCGACATCACCGACGCGATGATCCTGCACCGCCTGCTGGTGGCGCTGTTCGACAACAACGTGGGCTTCGTCACCACCTCCAACTTCAAGCCCGACGGGCTTTACCCCGACGGCCTGCACCGCGACCGCATCCTGCCCGCCATCGACCTGCTCAACGAGCGCATGGCGGTGGTGAACGTGGACAACGGCACCGACTACCGCAGGCGCACGCTCGAGCAGCTCAAGCTCTACCACTGCCCGCTGGGCGCCGAGGCGGATGCCGCGCTGCGAGAGGCCTTCGAGCGCCTGGCCGAGACACACGACGAAGACCCGGTGCTGCACATCGAGTCGCGCGAAATCCGCTCCTTGCGCAAAGCCGGCGGCGTGGTGTGGTTCGACTTCAAACAGCTCTGCGGCGGCCCCCGGTCGCAGAATGACTACCTGGAGATCGCCAACCAGTTCCACACTGTGCTGCTGTCCAACGTGCCCCACATGCCGGTGCGCATGGCCTCCGAGGCCCGGCGCTTCACCTGGCTGGTGGACGTGTTCTACGACCGGCGCGTCAAGCTCATCGTCTCGGCTGCCACGCAGCCCGAGCAGCTCTACACCGAGGGGCCGCTGTCGCACGAGTTTCCGCGCACGGCCTCGCGCCTGAACGAGATGCAGTCGGCCGAGTACCTGGCGCTTGAGCGTCGGCTGGTGGACACCAGCCTGACGTGATGGTCCCCTCGAAGTCCCCCTCAATGCGCTGCATGCGCCTGCCCAGCACCGAGACCCCAGCGAACCCCGTCCGCGGGGCAAGACGCGCCATCGCCTCTCCACGCACGCCAGCCCCCGAGGCGCGGCGGGCCCAGGCGCTGCGAGCCGGTGCAGGCTTGTGGAGGTGGCTGGCGCGTGCCTGCGCCGTGCCCTGCCTGTGGCTGTGTCTCGCCGCCACCCATCCGGTGAGCGCCCAGGAGAAGGTGGAGCAAAAGCCGCAGCTGAATGCACCGGCGATGGTGCAGGCGCAGGCGCCTGAGCACGCGCCTGAGCACGCGCAAGCGCAGCGGCTGCAGGACCGCACGCCAGAGGCAACCCCGGTGCCCCAGGCGCCCGTGCAGCGACCGACCGGTGCACAGCAGGACCGCGAGAACGCCACCGAAGGGGACGCGCTTTCCGACGCGATGCGTGCAGAACGTGAGCAGATCGGACAGCAGCGCGAGCAGATCACCGCAGACTTCACGGCCCGCGAGGCCGCCTGTCACCGCCGCTTCTTCATGAACGCCTGCCTGCGCGACGTCGCCGATGCGCGCCGGCAGGCCCTGGCGCCGCTGCGAGCGCGGGAGCTGCAAATCGACGAAGCCGAGCGCCTTCGCAGGCGCGATGCCGCCCTGCAGCGCAGCGGCGACAAGCAGGCCCAGGCCCAGGAGGCGGCCGAGGCCGCGCAGCGCTCGGCCGCTGAGAACGCGCTTCAGCGGCAGCAGCAGGCGCAGCAGCGCAGCCAGTCGCAGTCCCGCGCCCAGGAAGATGCACGCGCACGCGCCGAGCAGCAGCGCGACCGCGAGGCCGAGATCCGGCGCCGTGCCGAAGAGCGCAGCGCAGCCGAGCGGCAGGCCCAGGAACGCCTTCAGGCGCAGCAGGCCCGCGAGCGCGAGGCCCAGGAGCGCCGCCGCGCCAGCGAGGCCGCGCGCCAGGAACGCGCCACGAGGCCGGCCACGCCGCCGCTGCCCGATCCGTCCCGCCCGGGCGGGACGGGAGCACCTGCGCCCTTCACCACGCCTGCCCCCGCGCGCTGACCGGTACCCATGGACCTGTCCGAACAAGTGCGGCTGGCCTTCGAGCCCGGGGGCGTGCTTTCGCGCGCGGCCGATCAGTTCCAGCCCCGTGCCGGCCAGCAGCAGATGGCGCTGGCCGTGGCCCGCGCCATCGAGGAAGCCGGCACCCTGGTCGTGGAGGCCAGCACGGGGGTGGGCAAGACCTTCTCCTACTTGGTGCCCGCCCTGCTCAGCGGCGAGAGGGTGCTGGTGTCGACCGCCACCAAGGCGCTGCAGGACCAACTCTACGGCCGGGACCTTCCGCGCCTGGTGCAGGCCCTGGGTCTGCCGGTGAGCACCGCGCTGCTCAAGGGGCGGGCCAGCTACCTGTGCATTCACCGCATGCAGCAGGCACGCCATGTCGAAGCCGCCCGCGAGCCGCGTGCCGCGCATGCGCTGTCGCATGTGGAGCGGTGGGCGCAGTCCACCCAGACCGGGGACCTTGCCGAGCTGCCCGGCCTGGACGAGCGTTCACCGGTGATTCCGCTGGTCACTTCCACGCGCGAGAACTGCCTGGGCTCGGCCTGCCCGAGCTTCAAGGCCTGCCACGTCAACCACGCCCGGCGCGAGGCGCTGGCTGCCGATGTGGTGGTGATCAACCACCACCTGTTCTTTGCGGACCTCGCGGTGCGCGAGTCGGGCATGGCCGAGCTGCTGCCCACGGTGCGCGTGGCCATCTTCGACGAGGCGCACCAGCTCAACGAAACCGGCATCCAGTTCCTGGGCAAGAACCTGAGCACCGCGCAATTGCTGGACCTGGCGCACGACGTGCTGGCCACGGGCCTGCAGGCCGCCCGGGGCCTGGCCGACTGGCAGGCCGTGGCCGGCCGCCTCGAGCGCGCGGCCCGCGAGTTGCGCCTGACCATCGGCCGCGCTCCCGTGGGCGCGCGCCTGCGCTGGACCGACGTGGCGCCCGAAAGCCTGGATGAGCGGGCCTGGGTGGAGGCGCTCTGGCAGTCCCAGGCCGCAGCCGAAGCCGCGGCCGAGGCGCTGGACACCGTGACCGAAATCGCACCCGACTTCGTGCGCCTGCTCGAGCGGGCGCGGCAGCAGGTGCAGTTGCTGGCGCACTTCAACGGGCCGGGTGCGCCCGACGCGGTGCGTTGGGTGGAGGTGGGGCTGCAGGCGCGGCTGGTGGAGTCGCCCCTGGACATCGCCGATGCCGTGGGCGAGCGGCTGCTCAAGGGCCAGGAAGCCAAGACCTGGGTGTTCACGTCGGCCACCCTCGGGGACGACGAGCGCCTGAGCTGGTTCACCCAGCCCTGCGGCCTGCAGCATGCCCAGGTGCTGCGCGTGGAAAGCCCGTTCGACTACACCCGCCAAGCCGCGCTTTATGTGCCGCGCGAGTTGCCCAAGCCATCGGATCCCACGCACTCGCAGCACGTGGCGCGCCTGGCCGGCGACAGCGCCCAGCGCCTGGGCGGTCGCACCCTGGTGCTGACCACCACGCTCAAGGCCTTGCGCGTGATCGCCGAGGAACTCCGCGCCCGGTTCGATGCGTCGGGTGAGCTGCAGGTGTTGGTGCAGGGGCAGGGCGCCAAGCGCGAGTTGATCGAGCGCTTTCGGCGCGGGGATTCCCTGGGCGAGCGCCCCTGCGTGCTGGTCGCCTCGGCCTCGTTCTGGGAGGGCATCGACGTGGCCGGCGACGCGCTGCAGCTGGTGGTGATCGACAAGCTGCCGTTCCCGCCCCCGGGCGACCCGCTGGCCGAGGCGCGCTCACGCCACCTGGAGAGCCAGGGCCGCAGCCCCTTTGCCGACTACTTCGTGCCCGAGGCGGCGGTGGCGCTCAAGCAGGGCGCCGGACGGCTGATCCGCCGCGAAACCGACGAGGGCGTGCTGGTGATCTGCGACACCCGCCTGGTGCAGATGGGCTACGGCCGGCGGCTCATCCGGGCGCTGCCGCCCATGCAGCAGTTGCAGTCCGAGGCGCAGTTGATGGCGCGCCTGGACGCGCTGGCTACCAGAAGCGATACCAGGGACGCTTGACGTCGGCCCCTGGGGTGGCACCCCCCAGGAAGCGGCTTTGCGGATACGTGCGCTGCATCACGCGCAGCGTGTCGTCGCGCAGTGAGGCCAGGCCCAGCGCGTCGTAGGAGCGGTAGAGGATGAACATCGCCTCTTCGACGGCCGGCACTTCGCGGAACTCCTCGATGGCCGTCTGCGCGCGGTTGATCGCCGCCACGTAGGCGCCGCGCGAGAGGTAGTAGCGGGCCACGTTCACCTCGGACTGCGCCAGCGAGTTGACGATGTAGCTCATGCGCAGTCGGGCGTCGGGCGTGTACTTCGATTCGGGAAAGCGCGCCACCAGTTCGCGGAACGCGGCGTACGAATCCTTGGCCGCCTTCTGGTCGCTCTCGGACAGGTCACGGCGAGTGATCCGTCCCAGGATGCCCAGGTTGTCGTTGAAGTTCACCACGCCCTTGAGGTAGAGCGCGTAATCCAGCGCGGGGCTGGCGGGGTGCAGCCGAATGAAGCGGTCCAGCGTGGCCACGGCCTGGGCCGGTTCGCTGTTGCGGTAATGGGCGTGGGCTTTTTCCAGCTGCGCCTGCTGCGCCAGGGGCGTGCCGGCGGCCCGGCCTTCGAGCTTTTCGAAGAGGCCGATGGCCTTGTCGAAGGCGCCGTTGGAGGCTTCCTCGCGAGCTTCGGAATAAATCTTGTTAGGGCTCCAACCCGTGGTGGGGTCGGCCTCTTTGGAGGCGCAGCCTGCCAGCAGCGCCAGGGCGAGGGCCAGGCCCAGGTGGCGGCTGGAGCGCGCGGCCGATAATCCTTGAAACACCATGCGTTGGACCTTGAGATGACCCCAGACGGGCAAAGCCGAGATTTTATAGGTGCCGCACTGGCCGGTGACCTGCCCGAGTCCGATGAAGAGGCCGGCACGGGCACGGAAACCTCCGATGCCGCCGAATCCGAATGGCGCGAGGCCCCGGTGCCCGCCGAACAGCACGGCCAGCGCCTTGATCGCGCCCTGGCCGTGCTGGTGCCCGAGTTCTCTCGCAACTACTTGCAGCAGCTCATCGAGGCCGGGGCTGTGCACCTGGCCGGGCGGGAGCAGCGCAAGCCCGCGGCCAAGGTCCGGGCCGGCGAGCAGCTGCGCATCGAGCTGCGGCCCACGCCGCAGAGCCAGGCCTTCCAGCCCGAGCCCGGCCCGCTCGACGTGCTGCACGAGGATGCGCACCTGCTGGTGCTGCACAAGCCAGCGGGGCTGGTGGTGCACCCGGCGCCGGGGAACTGGAGCGGCACGCTGCTCAACCGGCTGCTGGCGCATCACGAGGCGGCCCGCACGCTGCCCCGGGCCGGCATCGTCCACCGCCTGGACAAGGACACCAGCGGCCTCATGGTGGTGGCCAAGACCCGGCAGGCCATGGAGGCGCTGGTGGCGCGCATCGCCGCACGCCAGGTGCGCCGCGAGTACCTGGCGCTGGCGCATCGTCCCTGGCAGGGCGCCGGCTCCGTGAAGGTGGAGGCCGCCATCGGGCGCGACCCACAGCAACGCGTGCGCATGGCAGTGGTGGACCTGGCCCGGCAGGCCGGCAAGACCGCGCTCACCGACATTCGCCTGGTCGACAGCGTCGCCCAGGCCTGCCTGGTGCACTGCAAGCTGCACACCGGGCGCACCCATCAGATCCGCGTGCACATGGCGCACCTGGGGCATCCCCTGCTGGCCGACGAACTCTACGGCGGCGCTCCCCTGGCGGGCATGACCCGGCAGGCCCTGCACGCTTGGCGCCTGGCGCTGGAGCACCCGGCCAGCGGCGAGCCGCTCACCTGGCAGCTGCCCCTGCCAGCCGACATGCGGGAGGCGGCGGCGCGCCTGGGTCTGGACGGTGGCCCTGCGCTAGAATGACTTTCGCCGCGGCGACCGAGCCTCCGGCCCGGATCGCCCGCCAACAGGGGCCCGGCCAGGCGGTCGGTCAGTCCAGCCCTGCCTCCTGAAGCCTCCCTGGCCCTCTTCGCCTGCCAGGCACCCGGAAGGGCACTTTCGCCCGACCCCCGACTTCTCGCATTCGGAACCGACCACATGAACACGACGGATGCCAAGCGCGTCCTCGAGACGGCCCTCATCTGCGCGCCCCAGCCCCTGCCCTTGCGCGAGCTGGAGCAGCTTTTCGACGGCGCGATCGGGGCCGACACCTTGAAAAGCCTGCTGGCCGAGCTGCAGGACGACTGGGCCGGCCGCGGTGTGGAGCTGGTGCAGGTGGCCACCGGCTGGCGCTTCCAGAGCCGGCCGGAGATGCGCCCCTACCTGGACAAGCTGCATCCGGAAAAGCCGCCCAGGTACAGCCGCGCCACGCTGGAGACGCTGGCCATCATCGCCTACCGCCAGCCGGTGACGCGTGGCGACATGGAAGACATCCGCGGCGTGACCATCAACAGCGTCCTGCTCAAGCAATTGGAGGACCGCGGCTGGGTCGAGGTCATCGGCCACCGCGAAACTGTGGGCCGGCCCGCGCTCTACGCCACCACGCGCCAGTTCCTCGATGACTTGGGCCTGCGTTCGCTGGACCAGCTTCCGGCCCTGGAAGGCGCCCCCAGTGAGGTTGCGCTGATCGAGCAGATCGAATTCGGCCTGGCCTCCGACCGGGCGATGGCCGATGACACGGCGCAGGCGGCCGATGCGGCCGCACAGCTGTCGATCTTGTCTGACCCGCCCATGCCCGAAGCAGCCCTGGCCGCCGGGCCGCAGGCGCCGCAGGATGCGCCCCAGGACGCACTGCCTCCGGTGCCCGCCACTTCGCTCGCCGCCTCGCCGGCCGAGCCTCTCCCCACCCCCGAAGCCTCGCCCGCGGCCGCCCTGTCCGCGCTGCCCTCCGACCCCGAAGACCCGCCCCAGGCGCACTGACCACCATGACCTCCAACGACGAGCAAGCCCCCGGCCTGGCAGCCGAACTTCCTTCAGCCGGTGCCGCATTGGCGCCTGCCCCGGCCGACCTCGGCGCCCAGGCCGCGTCGGAGGCCGCCGGTCCCGGTGAGCGGGCGCCCCGACCGGGCCGCAACCGCCGCAACCGCCGTGGCGGTGAAGGCCGCGCTCCCACCGCCGAAGGTGCAGAGGCCGGCAACGATGCCGCGCCCGAAGGCGCCTCCCAGCCTGCAGGCCCGCGGCCCCAGCGCCAGGCAGACCGCCCCGCCCGGGGCCGGCGCGGCGCGGGCGGCAAGCCCCCTGGCCCCCGGCCCGAAGGCGGCCGCGGCGGGCTGCAGGCCTACCGCTTCGAGGACGTGGTGGCGGGCCAGCTCGATGCCGATGAGGAAGACCAGACGGTCGCCCTGCCCAAGCGCGTGCTGGCGCCCCAGCCGGAAAGCCCCAAGCTGCACAAGGTGCTGGCCCAGGCCGGTCTGGGCTCGCGCCTGGAGATGGAGCAGCTCATCCTGGAAGGCCGCATCTCGGTCAACAACGAGCCTGCGCACATCGGTCAGCGCATCCAGTTCGGCGATGCGGTCAAGGTCAACGGCAAGCCGATCCGCGTGCGCATCTCGCCGCCGCCGCCCCGTGTGATCGCTTACCACAAGCCCGCCGGCGAGGTGGTGACCCACGACGATCCGCAGAACCGGCCCACCGTGTTTCGCAAGCTGCCCAAGCTCTTCCAGGGCAAGTGGCAGTCGGTGGGTCGCCTGGACCTCAACACCGAGGGCCTGTTGCTGTTCACCAGCTCGGGCGAGTTGGCCAACAAGCTCATGCATCCGCGCTTCGGCCTGGAGCGCGAGTACGCCGTGCGCGTGCTGGGAGCGCTCAGCAACGAGGAGAAGCAGCGCCTGCTCGACGGCGTCATGCTCGACGACGGCCAGGCCCAGTTCGGCACCATCGAAGAAGCTGGCGGCGGCGACGGCGCCAACTGCTGGTACCGCGTGACCATCGCCGAAGGGCGCAACCGCGAGGTGCGCCGCATGTTCGAGGCGGTGGGTCACGCGGTCAGCCGCCTGATCCGCATCCGCTACGGCGCCTTCATGCTGCCGCGGGGCCTCAAGCGCGGCGCCTATGTGGAACTCGATGAGCGCGACATCCAGGCGCTCACCCGCGTGCTGCAGCAGGCCGAGGGCAAGGAAAGGCGCGAGCAGCGCCAGGCCCAGGCCCAGCGCGCCGAGATGCAGCCCCAGCCTTCAGAGGACGGCCAGGCGGTCGGCGCCGAGGAAGACGACTTCGAGGCCGGTCCCTACGAATTGCAGCCTCCCCCAGGCAAGCATGTGGCAGGGCGCGTGGATGGCCGCAGCAGCGACGCCGGCGGCCCAGGCCGCAGCAACCGCCGCCGCGGCAAGGGGCCGCGTCCCTCGCTGCCGCAGCAGGCACCGGCCCGGTCGGGCGGCGCGCAGGCCGGCAAGAAGCGCAAGCCCTCGGGCGGCGCAGGCTCCGGCGGCAGCCGCAGCGGTGGCGGCGGCGGCGGTGGCGGGGGGGGCGGTCAGCCCGACCCCATGAAAACCTCCTTTGGCTACATCGGCGCAGACACCTTCACCCGCCAGCGGCAGGCTGCAGGGCCGCGCCGCGGTGGCGGTGGTGGGGGCGGCGGTCGGGGCCGCGGCTGAAACATCAGCCTGCCCGGGCGGACCCCTCACCCAAGCCTTGCACGAACACAGCCTAAAATAGAGGGCTTTGTTCATTCGAACAGACTTTCAATAAATCAAAGGAATTTCCATGGCTCTCGAGCGCACCCTCTCCATCATCAAGCCCGACGCGGTTGCCAAGAACGTGATCGGCCAGATCTACGCCCGCTTCGAAGCCGCTGGCCTGAAGGTCGTGGCCGCCAAGATGGCCCACCTCTCCCGCGGCGAGGCTGAGGCCTTCTATGCCGTGCACAAGGCCCGTCCCTTCTTCAAGGACCTGGTGGACTTCATG
>CAYVGD010000047.1:0-13108 GCA_964450095.1 uncultured Polaromonas sp. | reverse complement strand
CTCGCCCGTGCCGGCGAACAGCACGGTGTGGTCGCCCACGATGTCGCCGCCGCGGATGGTGGAAAAGCCGATGGTGGACGGATCGCGCTCGCCGGTGTGGCCAAAGCGCTCGTACACCGCGCAGTCCTGGAGGTCGCGGCCGATGGCCTCGGCGATGACCTCGCCCATCTTGAGCGCGGTGCCTGAGGGCGCGTCCACCTTGTGGCGGTGGTGGGCCTCGATGATCTCGATGTCGTAGCCAGTGGACAGCGCCTGGGCGGCCATCTGCAGCAGCTTGAGGGTGACGTTCACGCCCACGCTCATGTTGGGCGCCATCACGATGGCGATGTCCCGCGCCGCCTCGGCGATGGCGGCTTTCTGGGCCTCGGAAAAGCCCGTGGTGCCGATCACCAGCTTGACGCCCCGCTCCCGGCAGGCGGCCAGGTGCGCCAGGGTGCCCTCAGGGCGGGTGAAGTCGATCAGCACGTCGGCACCGGCCAGGCCCAGCTGCAAGTCGGCGGTGATGCGCACGTCCGACTTCAGGCCCAGGGGGGCGGCCGGGTCCTGGCCGAGTTGGGGGCTGCCCGGCAGGTCGAGTGCGCCGCTGAGGGCCAGGTCGTCGGCCGCGAGCACGGCCTGCACCAGCATCTGGCCCATGCGGCCGCTGGCGCCGGCCACCGCGATCTTCAAGGTCGAACCGGCAGCCGGGTTCACAGCAGCACTCACGGACGGGCTCCTTCGAGGGGGGGGTAGTTGGTGTTGGACGGCGCGGCGGCGGCCGGTGTGGTGCTGGGGGCTGCGCCGGGCGACTCGGCGCGGCGCGCGGACCGGGCCTTGGCCTCGGCAGCCTGGAGCTGCTCGGGCGTGGCCTCCAGCACCGGCACCTTGCCCAGCTTGCGTCGGCTGTCGAGCTGGCCCACGAATTCGGATTCGCTGGGCATGGTGTCGCCCTCGAAGCGCGCCAGCTCATCGCCCTGGAAGAACACGGCGTAGCGGTACAGCCGCACTTCGCCGCCACGTCGCTGGAAACTGAACACGTAGTCCCAGCGGTCGGCGTGGAAGAGGCTGGAAACCAGGGGCGTGCCCAGCAGGTTGCGCACCTGCACGCGGCTCAGGCCAGGCCGCAGTTGCTCGACCTGTTCCCTGGAGACGAAATTGCCCTGCACCACATCGGGACGGTAGGGGGTGAGCCAGGAGGCGGGCTGGGTGAAGGCGCTGCGCGAGGTGCAGCCGCCGAGCGTGGCCACAAGGCCCACCGCAGACAGCATCACGAGCACGAGGCGGGGGCTTGCGAACATGGAAGAGGCCAAGCAGATATGATTGTTCATTGTAGTGGCACGGCCCCTGGACTCAGCCTTGGGCACAGCCCCATTCTGCCCTGCCAGCGCCTGCGCCGCGCGGTGCGGACCACCCCCTCGACACCATGAGCAACATCGACGAGCTGAAAAGTACCGGCCTGAAGGCGACGCTGCCCCGGCTGAAGATCCTGGAGATCTTCCAGAAGGGCAAGCAGCGCCACATGACGGCCGAGGATGTGTTCCGGGTGCTGCTGGAGGAACGTTCGGACATTGGTCTGGCCACGGTCTACCGAGTGCTCACGCAGTTCGAACAGGCGGGGCTGCTCAACCGCAGCAACTTTGAATCGGGCAAGGCGGTCTACGAGATCAACGAGGGGCAGCACCACGACCACCTGGTCTGCCTCGACTGCGGCCGCGTCGAGGAATTCTTTGACGCCGAGATCGAGCAGCGCCAGCAGCGGATCGCCCAGGAAAAGGGCTTCCAGATCGCGGACCACTCGCTGTCGGTCTACGCACACTGCGTCAAGGAAGGTTGCCCGCACCGGCCGAACTCGCCGCGCCACCACGGCGCAGGCCACCACCACGGCTGAAGGCCGCGCGGGGCGCGCTCAGCCGCCCTGCTCCATGGCGCGGCGGTGCCGCTCCACGAATTCCTCATAGGTGTTGATGCCGCGCAATTGCAGGATGGCGTTGCGCACGGCCGCCTCCACCAGCACGGCGATGTTGCGGCCCGCCTCCACCTGGATGATGACCTTGCGCACTGGGATGCCCAGGATGTCCTGCGTGAGCGGCTCGTAGGGAATGCGGTCGTACTCACGCTCGAGCGTCTCGCGGCGCACCAGGTGCACGATGAGCTTGAGGCGCATCTTTCGGCGCACCGCGGTTTCGCCAAAGATGGCCTTGATGTCCAGCAGGCCGATCCCGCGCACCTCCAGCAGGTTCTGCAGCAGCTCAGGGCAGCGGCCCTCGATGGTGGTCTGGTTGATGCGGTAGAGGTCCACCGCGTCGTCGGCCACCAGGCCGTGGCCCCGCGAGATGAGCTCCAGCCCCAGCTCGCTCTTGCCCAGGCCCGACTCGCCGGTGATCATCACGCCCAGACCCAGGATGTCCATGAACACGCCGTGCATGGAGGTGCGGTCGGCGAAATGCTTGGAAAGATACGCCCGCAGCACGTCGATCACGAAGGCCGCCGACTCGGGTGTGGCGAACATGGGCAGCCCTGCGCGCTCGCACATGGAGATGAGCATGTCGGGCGCGACCTGGCCGTCGGCCACCACCAGCACCGGCGGCTCCAGCGTGATGATGCGGTTGATGCGGCGGCTGCAGTCTTCGAGGCTGCCCTGCGTGAGGTAGGCCACTTCCCGGGCGCCCAGGATTTGCACCCGGTAGGGATGGATGTAGTTGAGGTAGCCCACCAGGTCGGCGCCGGAGCGCGCGGCGCGCACGGCCACTTCGTCGAAGCGCCGCTCGGAGGCCCCCAGGCCGGCCACCCACTGCCATTTCAGCGAGTGGCGGTGGTCCTCGAACAGGACGTCGGCGCTGACGACGGTGGGTTTCATGCAGCGCAGCGCACCGGTCGGCGCGGGCTCAGAGCTTGGCGTGGGCCGACTGCCACGAGGCGATCAGCCGGTGCACCTCGGCCGCGTCGGTGCTGGTCTTGAGCTGCTCGCGCAGGGCGCTGTCGCTGAGCAGCTCGGCGATTTCGGACAGGATTTCCAGGTGCTTCTGCGTGGCTGCCTCGGGCACCAGCAGGAAGATCAGCAGGTTGACCGCCTGCTCGTCCGGGGCGTCGAAGCCGATGGGCGCGCTGAGCTGGAACAGCGCCGCCATGGGCGACTTCAGCCCCTTGATGCGTCCGTGCGGAATGGCCACGCCATGGCCCAGTCCCGTGGAGCCCAGGCGCTCGCGGGCAAAAAGGCTGTCGGTGATCAGCGCGCGGTTCAGGCCATGCTCGTTTTCGAACAGCAAACCCACCTCCTCGAAAGCGCGCTTTTTGCTGGTCGCCTCGACGCTGACCAGCACTTGGCTGGGGGGCAGGATCTGTGAAAGACGGTTCATGACAGTCAGGTTGCGCGAATTATGCACGCGGGCAGGGCGCGCTCCTGAAGAGCAAACATAAAAAAGCCACCTCCTTGCGGAAGTGGCTGCGGCGGCCGCTGGAGGGCGGTCGTCGGGTGCGGCTCAGGCGTCCAGGCCTTCGCCGTTGACCAGGCGGCGGGGGGTTTCGTGATGATGGTCCTGCACCCGGGTCTTGTAGCGGCTGACCTGCCGGTCGAGCTTGTCGGCCAGATCGTCCACGGCGGCATAGAGGTCGGCGTGGGAGCTTTCGGCAAACAGGTCGCGCCCCTTGACATGCACATTGCACTCGGCGCGCTGACGGCGTTCCTTTTCCTTCATGTTGTCAACGGTCAGGAGCACCCTGACGTCGACGACCTGGTCGAAATGACGCGTGATCCGATCGAGCTTGCTCATCACGTATCCGCGCAGGGCGGGGGTGACTTCGAGGTGGTGGCCGCTGATCGTCAGGTTCATGAGAAGCTCCTTGTCGGTGGGATGGACGAAGATGGCGGGCCGCAGGCGACCCGCCGGTGGAACACTCTTGAGCCCATCATGCGCCTGCCCGTCGCGGTTGGCAAGGCCATCCCTGACGGGCCTGGGGTTCACCCTGAAGCGGTGCCATAATCCGCGCCGTTCGGCCACCACGGAGTCCGTCATGGAAAGCAGCCCCAGTCGCTAGCTTTCAACGCCGCCATCGTCACACCAGGCTGAGCGGGGTTGGAAGCGAAAACCAACACACCCCCGCCCCGGAAACCGCCCTGCAGCCCCGCCGCAGCCGCCGGTTCCGCCCCAGACACCACCGAGGGAGCCCCGCCATGCTCAATGTCTTCACGCTTGCCAATGGGCGTCTTTTCCAGGAAGAGATCGAGTCCCTGGAGGAGCTGTCCAAGTTCCAGCCCATCTGGGTGGACCTGGAATCGCCCACGCCGGAGGAAAAGCGCTGGGTCAAGCAGTACTTTGGCCTGTCCATCCCCGAAGACGCGATGGACGAGGACATCGAGGAATCAGCGCGTTTCTACGAGGAAGACAGCGGTGAACTGCACATCCGCTCGGACTTCCTGATCGCGGACGCCGACGAGCCGCGCACGGTGCGCGTGGCCTTCATTCTCAACATGGTCAACGAAGACCTGCGGAGCAAGGGCGTGCTGTTCTCGATCCACGACGAGGACGTGCCCGTGTTCCGCCTGCTGCGCATGCGCGCGCGCCGTGCGGTGGGGCTGATCGACGATGCCAAGGATGTGCTGCTCAAGCTCTTCGACGCCGACGCAGAGTACTCGGCCGACACCATCGAGGGGATCTACGTGGACCTGGAGAAGGTCAGCACCAAGGTGCTGTCCGGGAACGTGACCGACGAACTCGCCGGCGAGGTGCTGGGCGCGATCGCGCGCCATGAAGACCTGTCGGGCCGCATCCGACGCAACATGATGGACACGCGCCGGGCGCTGTCTTTCATGATGCGCAGCAAGATGCTTCATGCCGAGCAGTTCGAGGAAGCGCGCCAGATTCTGCGAGACATCGACTCGCTGGACTCGCATACGGCCTTCCTCTTCGAGAAGATCAACTTCCTGATGGATGCCACGGTCGGTTTCATCAACATCAACCAGAACAAGATCATCAAGATCTTCTCCGTGGCCAGCGTCGCGTTGCTGCCGCCCACGCTGATCGCCAGCATCTACGGCATGAACTTCGAGCACATGCCCGAGCTGGGCTGGAAGTGGGGCTACCCGCTCTCGCTGGTGCTCATGGCCACCACCGTGATCACCCCGTTCTGGTATTTCCGGCGCAAGGGCTGGCTCAAGTAAGCCGGCCGCCCGGTGCGCCGTTCAGTCGGCGACCATGGGCAGCCCGGCGCCTGCGAGCGTCAGCCACAGGCCCATGAGCCCGGAGCCAGCGGTGCTGGCGCCCTGGTCGTGGCCGCGGGCGGGCTGCTGCCGGGAGCGGCGGGCGTCGATCACGCGCGCCGGGCCGTGCTCGCGCAGCAGGTGCTCGGTCTGGGCCGTCAGGTTGTTCTTGCCGGGGCAGGTGATGACCTCCTCTCCCGGGCCCTGAAGCCGCGGCAGCAACTGGGCAAAGAGTTTGTCCGACCACCGGCCACGCCAGTTCTCCCGGGCGCTGTGGGTCACCCATTTGCTCACGTGGTGGGTCACGCGCGGCGCGCAAGCCACCAGAATCCATTGGCGCGCCCCTTGCTGAGGCGTGTACGCCAGCAGCGGCTGCAGCACACCCAGGGCGTGGGTGGCATCGTCGACGTACACGATCAGCTTTTCCATCGAAACACCTTCAGGAGAACATCGGGCGGCCCGGACACGGGCCAGCGGCCGGAAGATGCCCGGCGCCCGGCCAGGCACCGGTTGTCAGCGGGAAACGGCCTCGTCCTGGCTGTTTTCGTCGCGGCCCGAACGGCGGCTGGCCAACCAGCCACCGCCCAGCACGCCCACCACAGCCACGGCGTAGGTGCCCCACTGCGCGGCCACCTTCATGGTCTGGCCCTCGGCCCAGGCGTTCTTGCCGCCGTAGAAGTCGACCAGCAGCGGCTCGCTGACGATCATCTTCGCAGCGGTGAAGGCCAGCACGGCGGCGCCCACGTGGATGATGATGGGGAAGCGCTCCACCAGCTTGAGCACCACGGAGCTGCCGAACACCACGATGGGCACGCTCACCAGCAGGCCGATGACCACGAGGTCAAAAGAGCCGTGCGCGGCACCGGCCACGCCCAGCACGTTGTCCACGCCCATCAGCGCATCGGCGATCACGATGGTCTTCATGGCGCCCCAGAAGGTGGTGGCCACGGGGCCGTCGTGCTCGTCACCGCCCTGGTCGGCCAGCAGTTTGTAGGCGATCCAGACCAAGCCCAGGCCACCGACCAGCATCAGGCCGGGAACCTTGAGCAGCCAGACCACGCCCACGGTCATGACCGAGCGCACGGCGATGGCACCGACCGTGCCCCAGATGATGGCCTTTTTCTGGAGATGGGGCGGCAGGTTGCGAGCGGCCAGCGCGATCACGATCGCGTTGTCGCCGGCCAGCACCAGGTCGATCAGGATGATGGCCAGCAGGGCCGAAAACCAGGCGGTAGAAAACAGTTCCACAGTAAAACTCCGAGTCCGTGTTGTGGTTGAAAGGCAGCTCTTCGGCTGTCTTCTGGAAAGTGCACGGGCAAGGAAAGGCTGGAGTGCAAGGACGCCGGCGCTTCGACCAAACCCGTGCGGGTTTCAATCGAAGGTCTGGCTCGACCGGCCCGGGAAACTGGACGGGTCCGGCCAGCCGGAAGCCTGGGGGGCTTCGTAATGACGACTGGCCGATCGGTCCGCATGGGCTTGGAGACAAGCCATGGCGGACTTGGGAGTTACTCCCCTTCGTGGGGCGCTATTTGACATCAAACCGCCCGAGCCTGCAAACCCGGCCGCGGCGGCAGGTTCCAGCCCGCCGGCGGCGTGTGCGTCGGGCCGGGTGACAGCGCGGTCGGCAGGCTCTAGCGGCCTGCCCCATAATCGCGTCCCCCTCGCCCCAGCCGGCCCAGCATAAAACGTGTCCAGCATCCACATCACCGACATCGAAGCCGCCATCAATTTCTGGCGCGAGAAGAAGCCCTCCCCCGACGGCATCACGCTCGCGCCCGAACTGCGCGCGCTGGCCGAGGTGTATGCGCTGATGGTGTACTACCACGAGGATGAGGCCGATGAGGCCAGCTTCCCGGCCAAGGCCCTGGCCGCTTGGCACGCCTGGTACGACACCACACCCGACACGCCCTGCATTGCCATCTGCTCGACCAGCCAAGGCGACGAGGTGTGCAAGGGTTGCGGCCGCAGCTTCGAGGAGGTGCAGCTGTGGCCCGAGATGAGCCCGGGTGCCAAGCGCGCCACCTGGCGGCGCATCACCCTGGAGGCCTCGGCCTGGCGCTTTGGCCGCTACTCGGACCGGGCGGTGGAAAACCGCGCGGGCGCCGGCCGGGCCCAGCCCGCAGCGCCTGCGCAGGCGCCAGGCATGAAAAAGCCGGCCCAGCAGGCCGGCTGATCGCTCGCCAAGGCGTCGCTCAGACCCGGCGCGCCAGCTCGGCCGCCTTGCCCACGTAACTGGCCGGCGTCATGGCCAGGAGCCGCGCCTTTTCGGCCTGCGGAATGTCCAGGCCGCGGATCAGGCCGTGAAGCGCCTCGGCCGTGACCGTCTTGCCGCGCGTGACTTCCTTGAGCTTTTCGTAGGCGCCCTGCACGCCATAGCGGCGCATCACGGTCTGGATCGGTTCGGCCAGCACCTCCCAGGACGCGTCGAGGTCGGCCGCCAGGGCTTCCTGGTTCAGCTCGAGCTTGCCCAGCCCCACGGACAGCGAGCGGTAGGCCAGCACCGCGTAGCCAAAGGCCACACCGATGTTGCGCAGCACGGTGGAGTCGGTGAGGTCGCGCTGCCAGCGGCTGATCGGCAGCTTCTCGCTCAGGTGCTTGAGCAGCGCATTGGCCAGGCCCAGGTTGCCCTCGGCGTTCTCGAAGTCAATGGGGTTGACTTTGTGCGGCATGGTCGAGGAGCCGATTTCGCCCTCCTTGAGCCGCTGCTTGAAGTAGCCCAGGCTCACGTAGCCCCAGATGTCACGCGAGAGGTCGATCAGCACCGTGTTGGTGCGGGCCACCGCGTCGAACAGCTCGGCCATGTAGTCGTGCGGCTCGATCTGGATGCTGTAGGGCTGAAAGCTCAGGCCCAGGCCCTGGGGCTCGGGCGTCTCCACCACGCGGCGGCTGAAGGCCTCCCAGTCGAAGTCGGGCCAGGCCGAAAGGTGGGCGTTGTAATTGCCCACAGCGCCGTTCATCTTGCCCATGAGCCTGACGGCGGCGATCTTCTCGCGCGCCTGCGCCAGGCGCACCACCACGTTGCCGATTTCTTTGCCCACGGTGGTGGGGCTGGCGGTCTGGCCGTGGGTGCGGCTGAGCATGGGCACACCCGCGTGCAGGTGCGCCATCTCGCGCAGCATGCCGATCACCTTGTCCAGCGCCGGCAGCAGCACCTGCTCTCGGCTGCTTTTGAGCTGCAGCGCGTGGCTGGTGTTGTTGATGTCCTCGCTGGTGCAGGCAAAGTGCACAAACTCGCTGGCCGCCTGCAGCTCGGGCCGGGCGTCGAACTTGGACTTGATCCAGTACTCCACGGCCTTGACGTCGTGGTTGGTGGTCTTCTCGATGGCCTTGATGGCCACGGCGTCGTCCTCGGAAAAGTTCGCCACCAGCCCCTGCAGGTAGCTGCGCGCGCCGGGGCTCAGGGGCTTGAACTCCGAAAAGCCGGCATCCGACAGCGCGATGAACCAGGCCACCTCCACCTGCACGCGGCGGTGCATGTAGCCCTGCTCGGACATGAGCGGGCGCAGGTCTTCGAGCTTGGAGGCATAGCGGCCATCCAGCGGCGAGAGGGCGTTCACGGGGGTCAGACTCATGCGGCGATTGTAGGTGGCGCTCCACGGTGGCCAGGGGTGAGTCGATAGAATGCCAGCCACCTTCCAGCAAGACCTGAACGAGCCCCCTGCCCATGAAACTCATCGGATCCCTCACCAGCCCCTACGTGCGAAAGGTGCGCGTCGTGATGGCGGAAAAAAAGCTCGACTACCAGTTCGTGCTCGAGGATGTCTGGGCCGACGGCACCACCATGGGTGACGCCAACCCCCTGGTCAAGGTGCCTTGCCTGGTGATGGAAGGCGGCGAGGCGGTGTTCGACTCGCGCGTCATCGTGGAGTACCTGGACACGCTCTCCCCCGTGGGCAAGCTGATCCCCGGCACCGGCCGGGAGCGCGCCGAGGTCAAGACCTGGGAAGCCCTGTCCGACGGGGTGCTCGATGCCTGCGTGCTGGCGCGCATGGAGGCCAGCTGGGTCGGCCGCGCCGAAGGCGAGCGCAGCCAGGCCTGGATCGACCGGCAGATGGTCAAGGTGCACAACGCGCTGAAGGCCATGAGCACGGGCCTGGCCGACAAGCCCTTTTGCAGCGGCGTGCACTTCAGCCTCTCCGACGTGGCCGTGGGCTGCGCGCTCGGCTACCTGGACCACCGATTTGCGCACATCGACTGGCGCAAGCCCCATCCGAACCTGGCCCGCCTGCAGGACAAGCTGATGCAGCGCACCAGCTTCATCGACACCCAGCCCACCTGAGGCCGTCCGAATGACCCCCACCACGCCCCTGGCCGCCGCCGAGCCGCGCCTGACCTCTCTTTCACACGGCGGCGGCTGCGGCTGCAAGATCGCCCCCGGCGTGCTGTCGCAGATCCTGCAGGGCACCGTCGGCGCGCCGGTGCCGCGTGAGCTGCTGGTGGGGATCGAGACCGCCGACGACGCCGCGGTCTACCAGCTCAACGATGAGCAGGCGCTGATCGCCACCACCGACTTTTTCATGCCCATCGTCGACGACCCGTTCGACTTCGGGCGCATTGCCGCGACCAACGCCATCAGCGACGTCTACGCCATGGGCGGGCGTCCCATCCTGGCGCTGGCCCTGGTGGGCATGCCGATCAACGTGCTGTCCACCGCCACGATCGGCCGCATCCTCGACGGCGGCGCCTCGGTGTGCCGGCAGGCGGGCATCCCCGTGGCCGGGGGGCACACCATCGATTCGGTGGAAGCCATCTACGGCCTCGTGGCCCTGGGTCTGGTGCACCCTTCACGCGTGCGCCGCAACAACGGCGCCCAGGCGGGCGACGTGCTGGTGCTGGGCAAGCCCCTGGGCGTGGGCGTGATGTCGGCCGCCCTCAAAAAGGGCCTGCTGGACGCACAGGGCTACCAGCGCATGCTGGACAGCACGACGCAGCTCAACACCCCCGGCCCCGACCTGGCGGCCCTGCCTGGCGTGCACGCGCTGACCGACGTGACCGGCTTCGGCCTGGCCGGCCATGCGCTGGAGATGGCGCGCGGCGCTGGCCGCGAGATCGAGATCGACTGGGCCCGCGTGCCGCTGCACGCCAACGTGCGCGACCTGGCGGCGCAAGGCCATGTGACGGGCGCCTCCGGCCGCAACTGGGCGGGCTACGGCGCGCAGGTGGCGCTGCCCCCAGGCTTTGCCGCTGAAGACCGCGCCCTGCTGACCGACCCGCAGACCAGCGGCGGCCTGCTCGTGGCCTGCGAGCCCGGCAGCGTGGACGAAGTGATGGCGGTGTTCCAGCGACACGGCTTTGCCCAGGCCGCGCCGGTGGGACGGATCACCCGCGCCAGCACCGAACCGGGCCTGGTGCTGCGGGCGGCCTGAACGCGCCAGGCCTCTGCGGCGCGAGGTTCGGCCGCAGTGGGCTCGGCCGCCACGGGCCCGGAAGCTTCTAGCTCGCAAGCTTCAGACTCACACGCTTCAAGCCCAGGTGCCCCACGGCGCAGGGGGTCGCTTGCAGCGGCCCGCTGTAGAGTGCGCCCAAGGATCGGCCCCGGGCTCAGGCGTCAGCGCTGGGCCTGGCGCTTGAGCCAGCGCATGAGCGAGCCCAGCCCCGGCAGCTTCTCGTAGAGTTCCTCGGCCGCGTCCCAGTAGTCGCGGTGGAAGGCCACGCGGCCTGCGTCATCGAAACGCACGTGGGAACAACCGCGCACCGTCTGCCAGGTGCCGCGGTCAAAACGCAGAAAGCGAAAGCGGAAGTCCCACACCAGGAAAGCCTCGCGGCCCTGCACCACGCGGCCGGTGACCACGAAGTGCGGCTGCTCGAGCGCTGCAAACATGTGCACGAAGATGCGCTCGATCGCAGGCACGCCCCGGACTTCGTTGAACGGGTCCTTGAAAAAGGCATCGGCGGCGTAGAAGTCCTTCAGCCGCGCCAGGTCGGCGGGCTGGAGCTTTTCAAAGAACTGCACCAGGGCGGCGACCTCGCCGTCCACCCCGCCCGCCGCTCCGCCGCCTGCTCCCGCCCCCGCACCTGCCGGGGCGTGGCCCACGGTGCCCGGAGGCTGACCTGCAGCGCTCATCCGACCTCCTTGGCGATCCGCGTGACCAGGGGCAGGAACACCCGGTAAGGCAGCCAGCGCCAGAGCTTCATCCAGCGCGTGAAACGCCTGGGAAAGTGGATTTCAAAATGCCCCCGGGCCCAGCCGCGCAGGATTTCCTCGGCCGCCTGCTCGGGGGTGATGAGCGCGGGCATGGGGAATTCGTTCTGCGCGGTCAGCGGCGTCTGCACGAAGCCGGGGTTGATCAGGCTCACGCCCAGCCCCCGGGGTTGCAGGTCGGCATAGAGGGTTTCGGCCAGGTTGATGAGCGCTGCCTTGGTGGGTCCGTAGGCCAGGCTGTTGGGCAGGCCCCGGTAGCCGGCCACGCTGCCGATCAGGCTCAGGTGCCCCTGGCCGCGGCCCAGCAGGTGCGGCAGCACCGCGTCCAGCACATGCAGTGCGCCGCGGTAGTTGATGTCGTCATGCCGCAGCATCTGTGCCAGGTCGAACGCAAAGGCGCGCTGGGGCTTGTAGTGGCCAGCGCAGTAGGCCACCACGTCCAGCCCGCCAGTGGCGATGATGTGCTGCGCCGCCTCCCGGATGGCCTGCGGGTCGGTGGCGTCCAGCGGCAGCGCCAGGGCGCCCGGGTGGGCGGCGGCAAAGGCATGCAGCGCCGACGCCTGGCGCGCCGACACCACCACGCGCGCGCCCTGGGCATGCAGGGCCTGCGCCGTGGCCAGGCCGATGCCGCTGGAGGCGCCGACCAGCCAGGCGGTCTTGCCGCGCCATTCGCGCAGGAGGGGATTCTGGGGCATGGGCTTTCAGCGCTTCACAAAAGACAAAGTGACCTCGCCCAGGCGGATGCCGAACTTGCTCATCACGGCCTTGTTCAGCATCACGCGCTGGTCCATGAGGTACATCCAGTCGTCGAACTGCACCTCGTAGGTGCGACCGCTGACGGGCAGGCGCAGCGTGTACCCGAAGCGAAAGGCGTTGCCGGCCTCCTGGCCCTGGGCTTCGCCCACCACGTCGGCCGCGGTGCCCACGTAACGGCCTTCGCCGGTGCGCTTGAGGGTCCAGATGCGGCGGTCGCGCGTGCCGTCAGAGTAGAAAAACTCCTCGTCCAGCACCCCGGTCTCCTGGCCGGGCGGGCCGCTCCAGCTGCACTTCATCACCACGGTGAAGCGCTTGACCACCTGGCCCGAACGGTCGGTGAACACGCCGTAGGCATCGACCGTGCCGTTGAAGTACTGGCGCAGGTCCAGCCGGGGCTGCTCGCGCGCGTAGTCGTTGATCTGCGGGCCGGCACAGCCTGCCAGCAGCAAGGCCAGCAAGGAGGCGGCCAGCCAGCCGCCGGCGCGTTGGAAAGATGAACGCAGGTTCATGGAAGCGACTCCTCGTAGGACAGGCCCGGGCGGGCACGGATCAGCCAGGCGTACAGCGCGGCGGCGGCGCCCAGCTTGAGCAGGCAGGGCAGCAGGCAGTAGGCCACCACCAGGGCCGAAAGGCCCTGCGCATCGCGCGCGCCGGGTGCGTAGCCGAAGAATTGCAGCAGCGGCAGCGCCAGACCTGCGGCCAAGGCCAGGTTGAGCTTGGTGGCGAAGTTCCACCAGCCGAAGTAGGAACCCGCGCAGCGCGCGGCCCCGGGCCTGCGCTGGATCAGGCCGGCCAGCATGGCGCCGGGCAGCGCCAGGTCGGAGCCCAACGCCACGCCGGAGAGTGCGCACACGGCCACGAAGGTCCAGGCATCGCCCTCGCCCAGCAGGCTGGCCCACACGAACACGGCCACGGCCAGCAGCATGCCGGCCAACCAGCTGCGGGCCAGGCCCCAGTGCCTGACCCGGTTCAGCCACACCGGCATGGACAGCGCCGCACACAGGAAATAGCTGCCCAGAAAGAGAGGCTCCATC
>CAYVGD010000046.1:0-13127 GCA_964450095.1 uncultured Polaromonas sp. | reverse complement strand
GCGAAGGCGGCCGCACCGTCGGCGCCGGCGTCGTGGCCAAGATCCACGCCTGATTTCACCGTTCAAGTTAGGAATCAGACATGGCTACCAAGCAAAAGATCCGCATCCGCCTGAAGGCGTTCGATTACAAGCTGATCGACCAGTCCGCCGCCGAGATCGTTGACACTGCCAAGCGCACCGGCGCGATCGTCAAGGGCCCCGTGCCCCTGCCGACCCGCATGAAGCGCTTTGACATCCTGCGCTCGCCGCACGTCAACAAGACCAGCCGCGACCAGCTCGAGATCCGCACCCACCAGCGCCTGATGGACATCGTGGATCCCACGGACAAGACCGTGGACGCCCTGATGAAGCTGGACCTGCCGGCCGGCGTGGACGTCGAGATCAAGCTGCAGTGATGCAGCGCTGAAAACGCCGCAAGCAGCCCGGTACCGCTTAGGCGTTGCCGGGCTTGAAAGCGACGGGAAACGGGGCCTCGCAGGCGGTGCTTGCCAGGCCCCTTTCTTTTGCGCTACACTTGCCGGCTTTTCCCGCATTTGCGGGTGCCTTGCCCATGCCTTCTTGGCCTGGTGCAGGCGCCAGGCGAGCGTGGGGTAAGAATTTTCATCAACCCTCTTTCACGCAAAAACGCGGCAGCCAATTGAAGTTGCCGCGGTGGAAGTCAAGGAGAAAACAATGAGTCTGAGCAAGTCCCTGGGCTTGCTGGGCCGCAAGGTGGGCATGATGCGTCTGTTCACCGATGACGGGGATGCGATTCCCGTCACGGTGGTGGATGTGTCCAACAACCGCGTGACCCAGGTCAAAACCCAAGCCAACGATGGCTACGACGCTCTGCAGGTGACCTTCGGCGCCCGCAGGACCTCGCGAGTGACCAAGCCTGAGGCAGGCCACCTGGCCAAAGCCGGCGTGCAGGCCGGCGAGATCCTCAAAGAATTCCGCGTGACCCCCGACCTTGCTGCCAAGTACGCAGCAGGTGCCGTTGTGCCTGCCGCCGACGTGTTCGCCGTGGGCCAGGTCGTCGATGTGCAAGGCACCTCGATCGGCAAGGGCTACGCCGGCACCATCAAGCGCCACAACATGGGTTCGCAGCGTGCCTCGCACGGTAACAGCCGCTCGCACAACGTGCCCGGCTCCATCGGCATGGCACAGGATCCCGGCCGCGTGTTCCCCGGCAAGCGCATGACCGGCCACATGGGCGACGAGGCCGTCACCATCCAGAACCTGGACATCGTGCGCATCGACGAAGCCCGTCAGCTGCTGATGATCAAGGGTGCCATCCCCGGCGCCAAGGGCGGCTTTGTGGCCGTCCGTCCCGCCATCAAGGCACGCGCTGCGAAAGGAGCGAACTGATGCAGGTCGAACTCCTGAATGAACAAGGCCAGGCCGCCTCCAAGGTGGACCTGCCCGACACCGTCTTCGGCCGCGAGTACAACGAGAGCCTCGTGCACCAGGTTGTGGTGGCCTACCAGGCCAACGCACGCCAGGGCACCCGTGCCCAGAAAGACCGTGAACAGGTCAAGCACTCCACGAAGAAGCCCTTCAAGCAAAAAGGCACGGGCCGCGCTCGCGCGGGCATGACCTCCTCCCCGCTGTGGCGCGGAGGCGGACGCATCTTCCCGAACATGCCTGATGAGAACTTCACGCACAAGATCAACAAGAAGATGTACCGCGCCGGCATGGCCTCCATCTTCTCGCAGCTGGCGCGCGAAGGCCGCCTGGCTGTGGTGGATTCGCTGAAGGTCGATTCGCCCAAAACCAAGGTGCTGGCCGACAAGTTCAAGGCCATGAACCTCAAGTCCGTGCTGGTGATCGCCGACGAAGTCGACGACAACCTGTACCTGGCCTCGCGCAACCTGCAGGACGTGCTGGTGGTCGAGCCCCGCTACGCCGACCCCCTGTCGCTGGTCTTCTACAAGAAGGTGCTGGTGACCAAGGCTGCCATGGACCAACTCAAGGAGATGTTCGCATGAGCGCCGTCAAGTACGACGAAGGCCGCCTGATGCAGGTCCTGGTCGCCCCCATCGTGTCCGAGAAGGCCACCATGGTGGCTGAAAAGTCCAACTCGGTGACCTTCAAGGTCCTGCAGGATGCGACCAAGCCCGAGATCAAGGCCGCCGTGGAACTGATGTTCAAGGTCGAGGTCAAGGCCGTTTCCGTTCTCAACACCAAAGGCAAGACCAAGCGCTTCGGCAAGTCCGTCGGCCGCCGCGACAACGTTCGCAAGGCTTACGTGACGCTCAAGCCCGGTCAGGAGCTGAACCTCTCCGGGGAGGCCGCGTAATCATGGCTGTCATCAAGATGAAACCGACTTCGCCAGGCCAACGCGGCATGGTGAAGATCTCGCGTGACCACCTGCACAAGGGCGAAGGTTACGCACCGCTGCTGGAGCCCCAGTTCCAGAAGTCGGGCCGCAACAACAACGGCCACATCACCACCCGGCACAAGGGCGGTGGTCACAAGCATCACTACCGCGTGGTGGACTTCAAGCGCAACAAGGACGGCATTCCGGCCAAGGTCGAGCGCATCGAGTACGACCCCAACCGCAGCGCCCACATTGCGCTGGTGTGCTACGCCGACGGCGAGCGCCGCTACATCATCGCCCCGCGTGGCGTGGTGGCCGGCAGCACGCTGCTCAGCGGCTCCGAGGCGCCCATCCGCGCCGGCAACACGCTGCCCATCCGCAACATCCCGGTGGGTTCGACCATCCACTGCATCGAGATGCAGCCTGGCAAGGGCGCGCAGATCGCCCGCTCGGCGGGTGCCTCGGCCACCCTGCTGGCCCGCGAAGGTGTCTACGCCCAGGTGCGCATGCGCTCCGGCGAGGTTCGCAAGATCCACGTCGAGTGCCGCGCCACCATCGGTGAAGTGGCCAACGAAGAGCACAGCCTGCGCCGTCTGGGCAAGGCCGGTGTCAAGCGCTGGATGGGTATCCGCCCGACCGTTCGCGGTGTGGCGATGAACCCGATCGACCACCCGCACGGTGGTGGTGAAGGCAAGACCGGTGAAGGTCGCCATCCGGTGGATCCATGGGGTAACCTGACCAAGGGCTACCGCACCCGCAACAACAAGCGCACGCAAGTGATGATTGTTTCGCGTCGCAAGAAGTAAGGCCAGGACATGACCCGTTCACTCAAAAAAGGTCCGTTCGTTGACCACCACCTGCTGGCCAAAGTCGACAAGGCTGTGACCAACAAGGACAAGAAGCCGATCAAGACCTGGTCGCGCCGCTCCATGATCCTGCCCGAGTTCATCGGCCTGACGATCGCCGTGCACAACGGCAAGCAGCACGTGCCGGTCTACATCACCGACCAGATGGTGGGCCACAAGCTGGGCGAGTTCGCGCTCACCCGCACCTTCAAGGGCCACCCCGCGGACAAGAAAGTCCAGAAGAAGTAAGGAAAGACCATGGAAACACGTGCAACCCTCCGGGGCGTTCGTCTGTCGGTCGACAAGGGCCGTCTGGTCGCTGATCTGATCCGCGGCAAGAAGGTGGATCAGGCCCTGAACATCCTGAGCTTCACCCAGAAGAAGGCCGCCGTCATCATCAAGAAGGTCGTGGAATCTGCGATCGCCAATGCCGAGCACAACGATGGTGCCGACATCGACGAGCTGAAGATCAAGACCATCTACGTCGAACAAGGCGCCACGCTCAAGCGTTTCTCCGCTCGCGCCAAGGGCCGCGGCAACCGCATCAGCAAACCCACGTGCCATGTGTACGTGACGGTCGGCAACTGACAGAGGAACAAGCAGGATATGGGACAGAAAATCAACCCGACCGGCTTCCGCCTCGCGGTCAGCCGCAACTGGTCGAGCCGCTGGTATGCCAGCAACCGTGACTTCGCCGGCATGCTGGCCGAAGACATCAAGGTGCGCGAGTACCTCAAGGCCAAGCTCAAGAACGCCGCCGTCTCGCGCGTGCTGATCGAGCGCCCCGCCAAGAACGCCCGCATCACCATCTTCTCGGCACGTCCGGGCGTGGTGATCGGCAAGAAGGGCGAGGACATCGAGAACCTGAAGAAGGAACTCGGTCGCCAGCTCGGCGTGCCTGTGGCCGTGAACATCGAAGAAGTGCGCAAGCCCGAAGTCGATGCCAAGCTGATCGCCGACTCGATCACCCAGCAGCTGGAAAAGCGCATCATGTTCCGCCGCGCCATGAAGCGCGCCATGCAGAACGCAATGCGCCTGGGCGCGCAGGGCATCAAGATCATGTCCTCGGGCCGCCTGAACGGCATCGAGATCGCGCGCTGCGAGTGGTACCGTGAAGGCCGCGTGCCGCTTCACACCCTGCGCGCCGACATCGACTACGGCACCTCCGAAGCCAAGACGACCTATGGCGTCATCGGCGTGAAGGTGTGGGTCTACAAGGGCGACACCCTGGGCCGCGGCGACTCGCCGGGCGCCCGTCTGGATGCCGCACCGAGTGACGAAGAGCGCAAGCCCCGCGGCCCCCGCCGTGACGGCCGCCCCGCAGGTGATCGCCAAGGCCCCCGTGGTCGTGGCCGTGGCACGAATGCCGCGCCGGTTGACGGCAGCGACAAGCCGGCCGAGGCCACCGATGGCGATGCCACGAAAACCACCGTTAAGCGCGTACGCAAAGCCGCGCCAGCTGCAGCAGCTGACGGTGCCAAGACCGAGTGATCGGTCTCATCAGGAGTTAAGACATGCTGCAACCTGCTCGCAGAAAGTACCGCAAGGAGCAAAAGGGCCGAAACACCGGTATTGCCACTCGTGGCAGTTCGGTCGCCTTCGGCGATTTTGGTCTGAAGTGCACCGACCGTGGTCGCCTGACCGCGCGTCAAATCGAGGCCGCACGCCGTGCGATCTCCCGTCACGTCAAGCGTGGCGGCCGCATCTGGATCCGTGTGTTCCCCGACAAGCCGATCTCCCAGAAGCCCGCTGAGGTGCGCATGGGCAACGGCAAGGGCAACCCCGAGTATTACGTGGCTGAGATCCAGCCCGGCAAGATCGTGTTCGAGATCATGGGCGTGCCCGAAGAACTCGCACGCGAAGCCTTCCGCCTGGCTTCGGCCAAGCTGCCCCTGCGCACGACGTTCGTCAGCCGCATGATTGGTCAGTGATCGAGGAGATGAATGATCATGAAAACGTCTGAACTGCGTCAAAAGGACGTGGATGGCCTGAAGGCCGAGGTGAAGGACCTGCAGAAGGCCCATTTCAACCTCCGCATGCAAAAGGCCACGCAACAACTGGGCAACACCAACCAGTTGCGTTCCACGCGCCGCGCCATCGCTCGTGCCAAGACCATCCTGGCCGAGACCGTTGCCAAAGGAGCCGCCAAATGAGCGAAAGCAAAAAACTCGTTCGCACCCTGATCGGCAAGGTGGTGAGCGACAAGCGCGCCAAGACCGTGACCGTGCTGGTCGAGCGCCGCGTCAAGCACGCGCTCTACGGCAAGATCGTGTCGATGTCCAGCAAGTACCACGCCCATGACGAAAAGGGCGAGTACCACGTGGGCGACATCATCGAGATCACGGAAAGCCGTCCCATCTCCAAGACCAAGAACTGGGTGGTGACGAAGCTGGTGCAGAAGGCTGCCGCGGTCTGAAGACCCCGACGCCTTAAAGCAACCCACGGCCCGCGAAAGCGGGCCGTTTTGCTTTGCGCTGCCGCCAGCACGAATGCAGCCGCTGGGTCACAATTCGCCCGTCGGCCGCGCTGGCCGCACGCCACCCCTCGAAGAACACACCCTGGAGAACAAGACATGATCAAAGTAGGCGAGGCTCTTCCTGCCGCGACCCTGATGGAGTATTCCGAAGTCGAAGGCAACGGCTGCAGCATCGGCCCCAACCCGGTCGACGTGGCCAAGGCCTGCGCCGGCAAGACGATTGCACTGTTTGCCCTGCCCGGCGCTTTCACGCCCACCTGCTCGGCCAAGCATGTGCCGGGCTACGTTGAGAAAGCCGCCGAGTTCAAGGCCGCTGGCGTGGACGAAATCTGGTGCGTGAGCGTGAACGACGCCTTCGTGATGGGCGCCTGGGCCCGCGACCAGAAGACCGACGGCAAGGTGCGCATGCTCGGTGATGGCAGCGCCGACTTCTCCAAGGCCGTGGGCCTGACCCTGGACCTGACGGCGCGCGGCATGGGCCTGCGCAGCAACCGCTATTCCATGCTGGTCAAGGACGGCAAGGTCGCTGCCCTCAACGTGGAAGCCCCCGGCAAGTTCGAGGTGAGCGACGCCGCCACGCTGCTGGCGCAAGCCAAGGGCTGACCGCCCCCCGACCAGGCGCCCGCCGCCTTCTTGAGGCCACCCAGCCAGCCGCTGAGGTGGCCTTTGTCATTTCAGTCCCACCCTGCACCGCTGGATCGCACCCTGACGCGAAAGCGGGTCGGTCAGCCCCGGCGCCAGCCTGCCCGTGGGGCTGCGCAGCGCTTCAGACCCTCACGGCCGCTCTGGCGAGCGGACTAGTGCGATTCAGGGTGGCAACGCAACCCACGGAAGGCCGTACCAGGCCCGTGGGCCCTGCGCCCCCACGTCAGTCGCAGGCCCCGGGGTCCACCCCGTTCCTGATCGGCCCCCTCGTCCATGCGCCCCTTGCCGCGACTGCCTCAGGGTTTGACGCCCTGCAGCAGCGGCCCCTGGGTCTCTTCCTTGTCCGTGTGGCTGCGCTGGCGAAGCCGGTCCAGGAGGGTGCCGTGTGCCTCGGACAGCCGAAAGCGCATCAGCCCTTCCCGGTCCAGCACGTGGAGGGCCCCATACCGGGTTTCCACCAGGCCTGCGGCTTCCAGGATCTGCAGTGCCCGGTTGACCCGCTGCCGGGGCACACCACTCAGGTACCCGATTTCCTGCTGCGTGAGGTCCAGGCGTGAGCCCACGTTCGGGTAGAGCTGCGGGTTGAACAGCCAGGCCAGGCAGCGAGACACGCGGGTTTCCGGCAGTTCCAGGCGCTCGGCCTCGATCACCGAGGTGAACTGCGCCAGCCGCTCGTTGAGCTGGCAAATGACATACCGGCAAAACGGCGGGTGCGTCTCCAAGAGCCACATGAAGGTGCCCTTGGGCACCAGGGCGATGCGGGTGTCGCGCATGGCCACGCCGTCGAAATCCCAGGTTTCCGACCTGAGAACAGGGCCTTCCCCGAACCAGCCGCCAGCGGCGATGCCCGTGAAGGTGGAGGTGCGCCCGTGGTCCGAGACCACGCTCATCTTGATCAGGCCGCTGACCACGCCTTTCCAGTACTTCACCTGCGAGCCCGCGTGGCAGATGGACGCGCCGCGCAGCACCTCGCGCTCGCGCACCTCCTCGCGAAGCCGCTCGATGTGCTGTTCACCCAGCGTCTTCGCCCACTCCGACTGAAGCACAAACTCCATCGCCCTCATGGTCACCTCCGCGTTGTTCTCGGGGCTTTCCCTGCCCGGGGGTTTCCCGCGTTTGTCCGATTCATGACAAAGACCCCAGTGCGGAAGCGGATCATACGAACCGATCTGCGGGCGCGCTGAGACAGCGCCTTTAAAGGCCTGCGCCGCAGACGCTCATTCAGCGAGAAACAACATGCCCCAAAGCGAGAAGACGTTTGACACCTTTCCGAAGCTGCTGCGAATGCACGCATCGCAACGTCCGCAGCAGCCTGCCATTCGCGAGAAAAGCCGTGGCATCTGGCAAACCCTGACCTGGGCCGACTTCGCGCGCGAAACCGAACTGCTGGCCAGCGCCATGAAAGCCACGGGGCTCAAGCGCGGCGGGCATGTGGCGCTGATCGGTGACAACCGCCCCCGCCTGTACATGGCCATGTGCGCCGCACAGGCCCTGGGCGCCATTCCCGTGCCGCTCTACCAGGACGCGGTCGCGCTGGAGCTGGTGCACCCGATCAACGACGCCGAGGTCACCCACGTGTTCGCCGAGGACCAGGAGCAGGTGGACAAGGTCCTGGAGGTGCTGGACCAGTGCCCCAGCGTGTCGCACATCGTCTTCGACAACGACCGCGGCATGCGCCACTACAGCCAGGATGAAGTGCACAGCCACGAGCAGTTCGTCGAGCTCGGCCGCAGCTCCCTCGGCAAGCTGCGCTTTGACGAGGAGGTCGCACAGGGCCAGGGCCAGGACCCGGCCGCCATGTTCTTCACCTCGGGCACCACGGGCCGACCCAAAGGTGTGGTGCTCACCCACGCCGCGCTGATCGACCGCGCCCGCACGGCCGCGGAGCTGGAGGGCCTCACGCCCGACGACGTGGCCGTGGCCTACCTGCCGCCGGCCTGGATCGGCCAGAACATGTTCAGCTATGCCCAGCCCATGGTGGTGGGCTACTGCATCTGCTGCCCCGAATCCTCCGAGACCATGCTGGCCGACATGCGCGAGATCGGCCCCACCTACTTCTTCGCCCCGCCGCGCGTGCTGGAGGCCATGCTCACCGAAGTTTCCATCCGCATGGAAGACGCCGGCAGCACGATGCGCAGCCTGTACGCCTGGAGCATGGGCGTCGCCCGCGACGTCGGCCCGAGGCTGCTGGCCCGCGAGTCCGTCTCCACCGGCGACAGCCTGCGCTACAGCCTGGCATCTGCGCTCATCTGCAAACCCATGCGCGACGTGCTGGGCATGAGCCGCCTGCGCGTGGCCTACACCGCGGGCGAGGCCATCGGCGGCGAGCTGCTGATGTTCTTCCGCTCGCTGGGCATCAACCTCAAGCAGCTCTACGGCTCCACGGAGACCTCGGTGTTCGTGTGCATCCAGCCGAACAACGAGGTCAAGCCCGACACCGTCGGCGTGGCCGTCGAAGGCGTGGAGCTGAAGTTCACCGCCCAGCGCGAACTGCTGATCCGCTCGCCCGGCCTGTTCCGCGAATACCACCGCAACCCGGTGGCCACCCAGGAAGCCAAGGACGCCGAAGGCTGGTTCCGCACGGGTGATGCGGGCTACGTGGGCGACGACGGCCACCTGCGCATCATCGACCGCGTCAAGGACGTGGGCTCGCTCTCCGGCGGTGCGCTGTTCGCGCCCAAGTTCATCGAGAACAAGCTCAAGTTCTTCCCCTACGTGAAGGAGGCCGTGGCCTTCGGCGCAGACCGCGACCACGTCTGCGTGTTCGTCAACATCGACCTGGCGGCGGTGGGCAACTGGGCCGACCGGCAGAACATCAGCTACACCGGCTACGCCGACCTGGCCGGCCGCGGCGAGGTGCTGAACCTGATCAGCGAGTGCGTGCGCAAGGTCAACGAAGACCTCGCCGCCGACAGCACCATGGCCGCCTCGCAGGTGCGGCGCTTCCTGGTCCTGCACAAGGAACTCGACGCCGACGACGGCGAGCTCACCCGCACCCGCAAGGTGCGCCGTGGCCACATCGCCGAGCGCTACGCAAGCCTGGTCGAAGCCCTCTACTCCAACCGTGACACCGTCTCCGTGCAGTCGGAGGTGCGCTACGAAGACGGCCGCACCGGCACCGTCTCGGCAGAGCTGCGCCTGTGCGATGCCGTGACCTACCCCACCTCCAACCTGCGCAAGGCCGCCTGACATGCAAACCACCCAGCAAAGCGCCAACGCCTCCCAGATCGCCGGGCCCGTGCGCGGCCATCCCATCGGCGGCACGCTGATCGAAGTGCGCGATATTTCGCTGAGCTTCGGCGGCGTCAAGGCCCTGACCCGCATTTCCTTCGACGTCCGCGATCACGAGATCCGCGCCATCATCGGCCCCAACGGCGCTGGCAAGAGCTCCATGCTCAACTGCATCAACGGCGTGTACCAGCCCCAGGAAGGCTCGATCTTCTGGCGCGGCGAAGCGATCTCGGGCATGACCCCCACCCGCGCCGCCAAGATGGGCATCTCCCGCACCTTCCAGAACATCGCGCTCTTCAAGGGCATGACGGTGCTGGACAACATCATGGCCGGCTGCAACCTGCGCACGCACGCCAACTTCATGGAGGTGGCTTTCCACTTGCCACGCGCGCGCCGCGAGGAAACCGCCAACCGCGAGACGGTGGAGGAAATCATCGAGTTCCTCGAGATCGAGCACATCCGCAAGACGCCCGTGGGGCGCCTGCCCTACGGCCTGCAAAAGCGCGTCGAGTTGGGCCGGGCCCTGGCCGCGCAGCCCTCGGTGCTGCTGCTGGACGAGCCCATGGCCGGCATGAACATCGAGGAAAAGCAGGACATGTGCCGCTTCATCCTCGACGTGAACGACCACTACGGCACGACCATGGTGCTCATCGAGCACGACATGGGCGTGGTGATGGACATCTCTGACCGCGTGGTCGTGCTCGACTACGGCAAGAAGATCGGCGACGGCCCTCCGGACGAAGTCCGCAACAACCAGGACGTGATCGACGCCTACCTCGGCGTTGCGCACTGATCCATCCACACATCGACGGAGCATCACACCATGGGATGGCAGTTTTTTCTTGAAGTGCTGGTCGGCGGACTCTTGTCCGGCATCATGTACTCGCTCGTTGCGCTGGGCTTTGTGCTGATCTACAAGGCCTCGGGCGTTTTCAACTTCGCGCAGGGCGCGATGGTGTTCTTCGCAGCCCTGTCCTTCGTGGGCTTCATGGAACTGGGCCTGCCCTTCTGGGCCGCGCTTCCGGTGACCGTCGGCATGATGGTTCTGGTGGGCATGGGCACCGAACGCTTCGTGCTGCGGCCGCTGGTGAACCAGCATGAGATCACCCTGCTGATGGCCACCATCGGCCTGACCTTCGTGATCGAGGGCGTGGCGCAGCTCGCCTGGGGCGTGCAGGTGCGTCGCCTGGACCTGGGCATCAAGGACGAGCCCCTGGCTTGGCTTGCCGACAACACGGGCCTGTTCGTCAGCCAGATCGACCTGTTCGCGGCGGCCGTGGCCGGCATCCTGGTGACGGTGCTGGCCATCATCTTCAACCGTACCAAGATCGGCCGTGCGCTGCGCGCCGTGGCCGACGACCACGCTGCGGCGCTGTCCATCGGCATTCCGCTCAAGAACATCTGGGCGCTGGTGTGGGGCATCGCCGGCGTGGTGGCCCTGGTGGCCGGCATGCTCTGGGGCGCCCGAAGCGGCGTGCAGTTCGCCCTGGTGTTCGTCGCACTGAAGGCGCTGCCTGTGCTGATCATCGGCGGTTTCACCTCCGTGCCCGGCGTGATCGTGGCCGGCCTGATCGTGGGCTCCACCGAGAAGCTGGCCGATGTGTATGTCGGCCCCATGGTGCAGGGCGGCATCGAAAGCTGGTTCCCCTACGTGCTGGCCATCCTCTTCCTGCTGGTGCGGCCCGAGGGGCTGTTCGGCGAAAAGATCATCCGCCGGGTCTGACCCCCTGGAAGCGATTCCATCCATTCGGAGCCATTCGACATGTTTTACCGTGAAGCGGGTCAATACCGCACAACCTACGCCCAGGACTCGCAGATCCTCCCTCTGCGCCAGGACCGCATCGGGCTCGCCCTCATCCTGCTGATCGCCGCGGTGGTCGTGCCGCTGACGGCGTCCGACTACATGCTGCGCGCCATCCTGGTGCCTTGGCTGATCTTCAGCCTGGTGGCCCTGGGCCAGAACATCCTGACCGGCTACGCCGGACAGCTCTCGCTGGGCTCGGCCGGCTTCATGGCCGTCGGTGCCTTCGCCTGCTACAACCTGATGCTGCGCGTGGAGGGCATGCCCTTCCTCGTGGCGCTGGTGCTTTCGGGGCTGTGCGCGGCCTTCGTCGGCATGGCCTTCGGCCTGCCCAGCCTTCGCATCCGCGGCCTGTACCTTGCGGTGGCGACACTGGCGGCCCAGTTCTTCATCGTCTGGGCGCTCGACAAGTTCGGCTGGTTCAAGAACTTCGACCCCTCGGGCGTGATCACCGCACAGCCCATCGTGATCGCCGGCTTCACCTTCGACACGCCGCAGCTGCGCTACCTCCTGGTGCTGGGCATCGTGGCGGGGCTGGCACTGCTGGCCAAGAACATGGCCCGCGGCTCCACCGGCCGCGCCTGGATGGCGGTGCGTGACATGGACGTGGCTGCCGAGGTCATGGGCCTGCCCCTCATGCGCACCAAGCTGCAGGCCTTCGCCATCAGCTCGTTCTACTGCGGTGTGGGCGGTGCGCTCTTTGCCTTCGCCTACCTGGGCACGGTGGAGCCTTCGGCCTTCACCATCGACCTGTCCTTCCGCATCCTGTTCATGATCATCATCGGCGGCGTGGGCACCATCCTGGGCTGCTTCCTGGGCGCCGGCTTCATCCTGCTGCTGCCGATTTTCCTGAGCCTGATCTTCCACGCGGTGCTGGGCACCAACGTGGATGCCTCGATCACCTCCTCGGTGGAACTGATCGTGTTCGGCGTGCTCATCATCTTCTTCCTCATCGTCGAGCCCCACGGCCTGGCGCGCCTGTGGCAGCTGGCCAAAGAGCGCCTGCGCCTGTGGCCGTTCCCGCACTGACAACCGTTTGCCCCCTGAACCTCTACCTACAACCTGAAGGAGACTGCAGTGAACTTGAAAAAGACCTTTGCACGCACCGCTGCCGGCCTGAGCATGGCCGCCGCGATGCTGACTTCTGCCCTGGTGCCCTCCGTGGCCCAGGCGCAGGCCAAGGAACAGTATTTCGGCATCCCCAGCTACCGCGTGGGACCGTTCGCCGCCGGCGGCACGGGCTTCTTCGGCGGCATCATTGACTACCTCCAGTACGTCAACATGAAGGAAGGCGGCGTCAACGGCGTGCGCATGACCTGGGCAGAGTGCGAGACCGAGTACACCGCCGCCCGTGGCGTGGAGTGCTACCAGCGCCTGCTGAAGAACGCCAACGGCCAGCAGATGCACATCTTCGAGCCCCTGGCCACGCCCATCGCCTACGGCGTGCTCAACCGCGTGGACGACGACAAGGTCGTGCTGACCCAGTACGGCTATGGCCGCTCCGACGCTGCCGACGGTCGCGTCTTCCCCTGGGTGTTCGCCACCATGACCAGCTATTGGTCACAAGCTTCGGCCATCATGAACTGGGTGGCTCAGAAAGAAGGCGGCATCGACAAGATGAAGGGCAAGAAGGTCGCCCACCTGCACCTGGACTCCGCCTTCGGCCGCGAGCCGCTGCCGGTCCTGCGCCGCCTGGCCAAGGACTGGGGCTTCGAGCTGATCGAGATCCCGGTGGCCGCACCCGGCATCGAGCAGCAGTCGCAGTGGCTGCGCATCCGCCAGGAGCGCGCCGACTACGTGATCCTGTGGGGCTTCGGCGCCGGCATGAAC
>CAYVGD010000045.1:0-13195 GCA_964450095.1 uncultured Polaromonas sp. | reverse complement strand
CAGACCGCCCGCCACGGCCTGATGGACCTGGACAGCGCGGGGGAGGGCGACCTGCACTTCGACGGCCACCACACCGTCGAAGACGTGGGCATCACGCTCGGCCAGGCGCTGGCCAAGGCCGTGGGCGACAAGAAGGGCCTGCGCCGCTATGGCCACGCCTACGTGCCGCTGGACGAGGCGCTCTCGCGCGTGGTGGTCGACTTTTCCGGCCGCCCGGGCCTGGAGATGCACGTGCCCTTCAAGAGCGGCATGATCGGCCAGTTCGACACGCAGCTGGCCTACGAGTTCTTCCAGGGGCTGGTGAACCACGCTTTCATCACCCTGCACATCGACAACCTGCGCGGCGAAAACGCCCACCACCAGGCCGAAACCGTGTTCAAGGCCTTTGCCCGGGCCCTGCGCATGGCGCTGGAGATCGACCCGCGCGCTGCCGGCACCATCCCGTCCACCAAGGGATCGCTCTGACCCACCGGTTTCGCAGGCCTGCGGGCCTGCCCCCCAGATGATGTCTTCCAGAACCGTCGCAGTCGTCGATTACGGCTCGGGCAACCTGCGCTCGGTCTCGCAGGCCGTGCTGCACGTGGCAGCGGCCACGGGCCACGCGGTGCGCGTGACCTCCAGCCCCCAGGAAGTGATGGCCGCCGAGCGCGTGGTGCTGCCCGGCCAGGGCGCCATGCACGACTGCATGCGTGCGCTCGACGCCTCCGGCCTGCGCGACGCGGTGCTGCATGCGGCGGCGCACAAGCCGCTGCTCGGCGTCTGCGTGGGCATGCAGATGCTGCTGGACCAAAGCCACGAGGGCACCACCGGCCGGCCCACCCCGGCCCTGGGCCTGATCCCGGGCGAGGTGGTCCGCTTTGACCTGGCGGGCCGCCTGCAGCCCGACGGCAGCCGCTTCAAGGTACCGCAGATGGGCTGGAACCAGGTGACGCAGAACCTGGACGCGGCCGGTCACCCCCACGCCCTCTGGGCGGGCATTCCCGACGGCGCCTATTTCTATTTCGTGCACAGCTTCTACGCCAGGCCGTCGGATGCGCGCCACACCGTCGGTGAAGCCGACTACGGCGGTCGCTTTACGGCCGCGGTGGCGCGGGATAACATTTTTGCGGCCCAGTTCCACCCTGAAAAGAGCGCCGAGCACGGCTTGAGCCTGTACCGCAACTTCCTCCAGTGGCAGCCTTGACGCGGCCTTGCTCGACGGTCTTTCCCACCCTTCAACCCCTTCCGCCCGCACCGGGTGTTTTTCAGGCTCAGCCCGCTCCCACCATGCTTCTCATTCCTGCCATTGACTTGAAGGACGGTCAGTGCGTGCGCCTCAAGCAAGGCGACATGGACCAGGTCACCACCTTCGGGGAAGACCCGGCGGCCATGGCGCGCAGCTGGGTGGACAAGGGCGCGCGCCGCCTGCACCTGGTGGACTTGAACGGCGCCTTCGCGGGCAAGCCCAAGAACGAGCAGGCCATCCGCAAGATCCTCAAGGCCGTGGGCGGCGAGGTGGACGTGCAGCTGGGCGGCGGCATCCGCGACCTGGACACCATCGAGCAGTACCTGGACGCCGGCCTGCGCTACGTCATCATCGGCACCGCCGCCGTCAAGAACCCCGGCTTCCTGCAGGACGCCTGCACCGCCTTTGGCGGCCACATCATCGTGGGCCTGGACGCCAAGGACGGCAAGGTGGCCACCGACGGCTGGAGCAAGCTCACCGGCCACGAGGTGGTCGACCTGGCCAAGAAGTTCCAGGACTACGGCGTGGAGTCCATCATCTACACCGACATCGGGCGCGATGGCATGCTCTCGGGCATCAACATCGAGGCCACCGTGCGCCTGGCCCAGGCGCTGACCATCCCGGTGATCGCGTCGGGGGGGCTGTCCAACATGGCCGACATCGAGGCGCTGTGCGCGGTGGAGGGTGAGGGCGTGGAGGGCGTGATCTGCGGCCGCTCGATCTACACCGGCGACCTCGACTTCGCCGCCGCACAGGCCCGCGCCGACGAACTCGGCGTCTGAACGCCGCCGGCACTGAGGCTTCCCGAAGCGGCCCGCGTGGCCGCTGCGTTTTTTCAAGACACCCCCGACCATGCTTGCCAAAAGAATCATCCCCTGCCTCGACGTGACGGGCGGCCGCGTGGTCAAGGGCGTGAACTTCGTGGAGCTGCGGGACGCGGGCGACCCGGTGGAAATCGCCGCCCGCTACAACGAGCAGGGCGCCGACGAGCTGACCTTCCTGGACATCACGGCCACCAGCGACGGGCGCGACCTGATCCTCCACATCATCGAGGCGGTGGCCTCGCAGGTGTTCATCCCGCTGACCGTGGGCGGCGGCGTGCGCACGGTGGACGACGTGCGGCGCCTGCTCAACGCGGGGGCCGACAAGACCAGCTTCAACTCCGCGGCGATCGCCAACCCGCAGGTCATCTCCGACGCCTCCGACAAGTACGGGGCCCAGTGCATCGTGGTGGCCATCGATGCCAAGCGCCGCAGCGGTGAAGACGCCCAGGCGCGCGGTGAGGGCTGGGACGTCTACAGCCACGGCGGTCGCAAGAACACGGGGCTGGACGCGGTGGCCTGGGCCGCCGAGATGGCCCGCCGCGGCGCCGGCGAGATCCTGCTCACCAGCATGGACCGCGACGGCACCAAGTCGGGCTTCGACCTGGCACTCACCCGCGCCGTGAGCGATGCGGTCAGCGTGCCGGTCATTGCCTCTGGCGGCGTCGGCAACCTCGACCACCTGGCCGACGGCGTCCAGCAGGGCGGTGCTGATGCGGTGCTGGCCGCCAGCATCTTCCACTACGGCGAGTACACCGTCGGGCAGGCCAAGCAGCGCATGCGCGAGCGGGGCATCCCGGTGCGGCTCTGAACCGGCCTGCCGCATGCCGACCGCACCGCAGGTGCGGCATCTCCATTCACTTAAGATGACCGCATGAACTGGCTCGATCAAGTCAAGTGGGACGCGCAGGGCCTGGTGCCCGCCATCGCCCAGGAAGCCACCTCGGGCGACGTGCTGATGTTCGCCTGGATGAACCGCGAGGCGCTTGAAAAAACCGCCGAGCTGGGCCGCGCCGTGTACTTCAGCCGCTCACGCGGCAAGCTCTGGTTCAAGGGGGAGGAGTCCGGGCACGTGCAGACCGTGCACGACATCCGCCTGGACTGCGACAATGACGTGGTGCTGCTCAAGGTCACGCAGGCGGGCGAAGACTCGGCCATTGCCTGCCACACCGGCCGCCACAGCTGCTTCTACCAGCGCTACGAGGGCGGGCAGTGGCAGACGGTCGAGCCCGTGCTCAAGGACCCCGAACACATCTACAAAAAAGCATGAGCTCCCACTCTTCCATGGACGCGCTGGCGCGGCTGGCGGCCGTCATCGAAAGCCGCAAGGCAGCCAATGGCGGTGATCCCGACAAAAGCTATGTTGCCCGCCTGCTCGCCAAGGGCCCGGACGCCTTCCTGAAGAAGATCGGCGAAGAGGCCACCGAGACCGTGATGGCCGCCAAGGACCTGGACCGCGAGTTCACCCCGGCTCTCCAGGCCAAGCTCGTGGGCGAGGTGGCCGACCTGTGGTTCCACAGCATGATCGCCCTGTCCCATTACGGCCTGACACCGGCCGACGTGGTGGCCGAACTGGAGCGGCGCGAAGGCACCAGCGGCATCGAGGAAAAGGCGTTGCGCAAAGCCCAGGCGCGTGAGGCTGCGCAAGAATGACGGCCTGAAGGCCAGTGCCATGCCCATGGACGAGTTCCAAGCCCACCCCTCGCCGGCGCCAGGCCCCGGCAAGACGGGCGGTGAGCGCCTGGTGATGCAGATCCTCTACGCGCTGCACACCCTGGCCTGGTTCTCCGGCGGCAGCTTTGCCGTGGTGGCGCTGGTCATCAACTACGTGCGCCGCGCCGACGAGACCGATGCGCTCTACCGCGAGCACCACCGCTACATGATCGCCACCTTCTGGTGGACCCTGGCCTGGCTGGTGCTGCTCAGTCCGCTGTGGCTGCTGTTCATCTTCCCGGGCTGGGTGGCTTACTTCGCCATCCTGCTGTGGTACCTCTACCGCTGCATCAAGGGCTGGCTGCGCTTCAATGCCCAGCGCTTGCCCACCGATCCCGTTCCACACCCCACCGACCACGCATGAGCCCCGCACACTCACCGGACAACTGCATCTTCTGCAAGATCGCCGCAGGCGCCATCCCCAGCCGCAAGGTCTACGAAGACGAGCAGATCTTCGCCTTCCACGACATCAACCCCTGGGCGCCGGTGCATTTCCTCATGATTCCCAAGCAGCACATCCCGTCCATGGCGCAGGTGACCGAGGAGCACCAGGCCCTGCTCGGCCGCATGCTCACGCTGGCCCCCCGCCTGGCGCTGGAGCAGGGCTGCAACCCCTACCCGGACGGCGGCTTTCGCATCGTCACCAACACCGGCTCCGAAGGCGGGCAGGAAGTGCATCACCTGCACTGGCATGTGATGGGCGGGCCCCGCCCCTGGCTGCGCGGCTGAACGCCCGCCAGATCCGGCGGTGACAGGGTTTTCCGCTTTCGAGGGCTTGCGAACGCTGACATGCCGAGGACGCCAAGACCGATAGAATCCGCCGACAGTTAATGCTTGCCCGAGCGAGGGCATGAAATTCAGGAGCAAACCATGGGTTCTTTTTCCATCTGGCACTGGCTGATCGTCCTGCTGATCGTTGTCATGGTGTTCGGCACCAAGAAGCTCAAGAACATCGGCTCCGACCTGGGCGGTGCGGTCAAGGGCTTCAAGGACGGCATGAAGGACAGCGGCGCCGGCGCTGGCGCCGATGCACCCGCGGCCCCCGCCGGTCAGGTCACGCACCAGAGCGCGGCGGCGCCCGAGGCCGACAAGAACACCATTGACGTGCAGGCAAGGCCCAAGTCCTGAGCGCCGAACGGGCTGAAAGCAGGCCAGGCCGCACATGATCGAGCTGGGCATCTCCAAGATGGCCTTGATCGGCGCCGTCGCGCTGATCGTCATCGGTCCCGAGAAGCTGCCGCGCGTGGCCCGCACGGTCGGCATGCTCCTGGGCAAGGCCCAGCGCTACGTGGCGGATGTGCGTGCCGAGGTCAACCGTTCCATGGACCTGGATGAGCTCCGCAAGATGAAGGAAACCATGGAGACGGCCGCGCGCGACGTCGAAAGCTCGGTGCAGGCCACCACCAGCGAGCTGGAGCAGTCGTGGGGCGATGCCACCTCCGGCCTGGGCAGCAGCCTGGACGACGTGCCGCAGATGATCTCCTTTCCCGAATACAAGCACCCGGGCAAGAAATGGCGCGCCAAGCAGGGCGCCGTGCCGCAGTGGTACAAGGCCCGCGCCGGCGTGCGCACCCGGGCCCTGTCGGGTGCGGCCCGGGTGGCGCGCTACCGGCCCCGGCCCTCGCAGCGGGCCTGAGGTTTGCCCAGCCCGCTCCTGCATTGCATGCGCCACGGCCCCGCCGGCGCGGCTGCCCCTGAGGCACCTTCCACACCCCACCCATGAGCAGCGATCCGCAGAACGACAAACCCGACGAACTGGCAGGCACCGAGCAGCCTTTCGTGCAGCACCTCATGGAGCTGCGCGACCGCCTGATCAAGGCCGTCCTGGCCGTCGGCATCGTGGCGGCGGTCCTCGCCCTCTACCCCGGCCCGAGCGCCCTCTACGACATCCTGGCGGCGCCGCTGGTGTCCACCCTGCCCGAAGGCGCCACGCTGATCGCCACCAACGTGGTCTCGCCCTTCGTGGTGCCCATCAAGATCTTGTTCATGGCCGCCTTCCTGGTGGCCCTGCCGGTGGTGCTCTACCAGGTGTGGGCCTTCGTGGCGCCGGGCCTTTATTCGCATGAAAAGCGCCTGGTGCTGCCCCTGGTGGTGTCCAGCACGGTGTTGTTCTTCCTGGGCGTGGCCTTCAGTTATTTCCTGGTCTTCGGCCAGGTGTTCAAGTTCATCCAGGGCTTCGCGCCCAAGTCCATCACGGCTGCGCCTGACATCGAAGCTTATTTGAGCTTCGTGCTGGGCATGTTCCTGGCCTTCGGTCTGGCCTTCGAGGTGCCTGTGGCCGTGGTGCTGCTGGTGCGCATGGGCGTGATGACGGTGGCGCAGCTGCGCGAATGGCGCGGTTACTTCTGGGTGGCGGCTTCGGTGGTGACCGCCATGGTCACGCCGCCCGATGCCGGCTCCATGCTGATGCTGCTGGCGGTGGTGGGCGGCCTCTACGAGGTGGGCATCATCGCGGCGCAGTTGTTCGTCAAGCACACCAAGACGCCAGACACCGAGCCCGACACGGCGGCCAAGACCGGCTCCTGAGGCCGCGTCCTGCGCTGCGCCGCTGAGCCGGCGCGCAGCCCGGGCCGACCTGGCGGGGCTTGCGGGTTGGATCTTCTGCATCCCAGCCTTCCAGCACGCACCTCGGGTGCGGATTTTCCATGGTGCAGTCGAGCCGCAATCCGTGGCCTGACCTCTCGGGTGGCACTTCTTTCCTCTCTCATCCGTTGGTCCGAAGGGTCGGGCGGCAGGTAGGCTCCGAAGGCCGAGCCTCGTGCTTGAATTCTCCGCGGGAGTTTGTCCCCGTGGATCACCCATACGAGCCTCCCGCAAGAGTCTCTAGCATCAGTCTCTAGCATGGGTTCCGTGAGCCAGTCCCACCGGTGATTCCCAGGGCCCGGCCGGCCCCCAGCTTGGCCCTCGGGTCCGTGGCCCGCGCCTGCAGGCCCCGCGCGCTTCAGCGCACCCGCTTGGGGTTCTGGCGTTTGCCGGGCGTCACCGTCAGCTCGCGCTCCTCGTCGCGGCGCTGCACCTTCAGCTTGGCCGGCGTCCCTGGTTTGAGCGCAGCCACCGCGCTCAACAGTTCGGTCACGTTGCCGACGGTCTGTCCGGCCACTGCGGTGATCACGTCGCCGGGCTTGACACCGGCCTGCGCGGCGGGACCGTTCTGCAGCACGCCGGTGATGATCACTCCCTGGCGGGTCCGGACGTTGAAGGTCTCGGCCAGCTCTGCGCTGAGCTCCTGCGGCTCCACGCCGATCCAGCCGCGGATCACCTGGCCCTCGCGCACGATGCTGTCGAGCACCTGCCGGGCGGTGGACACCGGGATGGCGAAGCCGATGCCCATGGAGCCGCCCGAGCGCGAGTAGATGGCGGTGTTGATGCCCAGCAGCCGCCCCTGCGTGTCCACCAGCGCACCGCCGGAGTTGCCGGGATTGATGGCCGCATCGGTCTGGATGAAGTTCTCGAAAACGTTGATGCCCAACTGGTTGCGGCCCAGGGCCGAGACGATGCCGCTGGTGACCGTCTGTCCCACGCCGAAGGGGTTGCCGATGGCCAGCACCTGGTCACCGATCTCGAGGGCGTCGGAATTTCCCAGCACGACCACCGGCAGACGCTCGAGCTCGATCTTGAGCACCGCCAGGTCGGTTTCCGGATCGATCCCCACCACGCGCGCACGGGCCTTGCGCTGGTCGTTGAGCGCGACCTCGATGTTGTCCGCTCCCTCGATCACGTGGTGGTTGGTCAGGATGTAGCCCTGGGGGCTGACGATCACGCCGCTGCCCAGGCCCAGCTGTGGGTCGTCGTTGGCCTGGTCGCCGAAGAAGAAGCGGAACCACGGGTCCTGCGCGTGCGGGTTGCGCGCGGTCTTGCTGGCGGTGATGCTGACCACCGCGCCCGAGGCGGCCTTGGCCGCCCCGCTCAGGCTGCCGGGCGCGGGGGTGCGGCTGCCGGCTGCGCCGGTGGGTGCCTCGATCACCGCCACCGAGCCCAGCCCGCCGCGGTTGAGCCATGCGGGCTTGAGCGTGGCCACCACGAAGTAGGCCGCCAGCAGCACGGTGACGGTCTGGGAAAACAGCAGCCAGGTCTTGCGCATGTTTGGAATCGTTGGAGTGGGCTGGCCCGTCTTGGCGGGATGCCGCTTGATTTTCCTCTGAATTATCAGCAGCGCCTGCGGCGACATAATTCGCCGATGAACCCGCCGACTTCCCCCACGACGCTCCCGCCAAGGGCTGACAGCCATCCGGCCGCAAGGCTGTCGGAGGCGCCCGCCGACGGTGTGGAGCGGCAGCTCTTGCTGGCGCGCTTCGATGCACTGCTCGAGCCCTGGCGTTTCAAGGACTACGGCCCCAACGGCCTGCAGGTCGAGGGCCGGCCGCGGGTTCGGCGCGTGGTCTCGGGCGTGACGGCCAGCCTCGCCCTGATCGAGGCGGCCGTGGCCGAGCAAGCCGATGCCATCTTCGTGCACCACGGCCTTTTCTGGCGCGGCCAGGACGGTCGGGTCACCGGCTGGATGAAGCAGCGCCTGGCCCTGCTGCTGGCGCACGACATCAACCTGTTCGCCTACCACCTGCCGCTGGACGCCCATCCCGAGCTGGGCAACAACGCGCAACTCGGCCGCGTCCTGGGCCTGGCGCCCCTGGAAGGGGAAGCGGGGCGCTTTGGCGAGTCGGGGCTGGGGTTCCTGGGCGAGGCTTTGGGCGGCGCAGGCTGGCCCAGCGCTGAGGCGCTGGCGCGGCATGTCGAGCAGGCGCTGGGGCGGCCGGTCACGCTGGTCGAGGGCGCATCGGGCGAGGTGGCCCGCGTGGCCTGGTGCACCGGCGGCGCGCAGGGCTACTTCGAAGCCGCCATTGCCGCGGGCGCCCAGGTGTTCATCACCGGCGAGATTTCCGAGCCGCAGGCGCATCACGCCCGCGAGATGGGCGTGAGCTTCATCGCCTGTGGGCACCACGCCTCGGAGCGCTACGGTGCCCCGGCCGTGGCCGCGCATGTGGCGCAGGCGCTGGGCCTGGCGCACCGTTTCATCGACATACCGAACCCGGCATGAAGCCCGTCGTCATCAGCATGGGCGACGCTGCCGGCATCGGCCCCGAGCTCATTCTCCAGGCCGCGGGCCGCTCCCCCGCGGATTTCGCCGGCTGCGTGGTTCTGGGCGACGTGGCCACGCTGCGCCGGGCGCATGCGCTGGACGCCTTGTCCGGGCTGCCGGTCGCGCTGGCCGAACTGGACAGCCTGGAAGAAGCGGCCGACCTGCCGCCGCGCTGCCTGGGGCTGCTCCAGGCGTGCGAGCTGGCCTCTCCCCCGGTCTTCGGGCAGGTGAGCGCGGAGGCCGGGCGTGCCGCGGCCGAATGCATCGTGGCCGGTGCCCGTGCCGTGCTGCAAGGTCAGGCGTCGGCCCTGGTGACGGCGCCCATCCACAAAGAGGCTCTCTCGGCGGCGGGCGGCCCGTCGGCCCGGTTCCCGGGCCACACCGAGATGCTCCAGGCCGAGGCGGCCCGCTTTCTGGGCCGGCCAGTGACCGAACTGCCGGTTCGCATGATGCTGGCCAACCCGGAACTGCGGGTGGTGCTGGTGAGCATTCACCTGTCGCTGCGCGAGGCGCTGGAGCGCATCACGCAGGCGCAGGTGCTGCAAACCCTGGAGGTCACGCACCGGGCGCTGTCCGCATTTCTGGGGCGCGCGCCGCGCCTGGCGGTGGCCGGCCTGAACCCGCACGCGGGCGAGGGCGGGCTCTTCGGCCGCGAGGAGATCGAGGTCATTGCGCCGGCGGTGGCTGCGGCCCGGCAGCAGGGGCTGCAGGTGCAGGGGCCGTTCGCCCCCGACACCGTGTTCATGCGCGCCCGTGCCCTGGCATCCCAACCGCAGGGCTTTGACGCTGTGATCGCCATGTACCACGACCAGGGCCTCATTCCCGTGAAGTACCTGGGCGTGGAGCACGGGGTCAACGTGACTTTGGGCTTGCCCTTTCTGCGCACCAGCCCGGACCACGGCACCGCCTTCGACCTGGCGGGCACCGGCCGCGCCGATGCCTCCAGCTTGCTGGAGGCCGTGCGTCTGGCGCGCCGCTGGGGCCCGGCCTTCAGGCCTCCTGGGGCTGCGCCTGGCTCGGCGCAGCACGGGCAGGTGCAGCCGGCCTGAGGCTGTCGCGGATCTCGCGCAAGAGGCGCACGTCCTCGGGCGCTTCGACCGGGGCAGCGATGGCCGGCTCGGCCTGCTGCCGCTTGAGCCGGTTGATCTGGCGCACCACCACGAAGATCACGGCCGCCAGGATCAGGAAATTCACCGTCACGGTGATGAACTGGCCGTAGGCGAACACCGGAACGCCCGCTTTCTTGAGCGCATCCAGCGTCGACGCCACGCCGGGCGGCACCGCGCCGAGCACCAGGAACCAGTTCGAGAAATCCAGCCGGCCCGTGGCCAGCGACACCAGCGGCATCACCAGGTCGGCCACCACCGAATCCACCAGGCGGGCAAACGCCGCCCCGATGATGACGCCGACCGCCAGGTCGATCACGTTGCCTTTGAGGGCAAATTCACGGAATTCGCGGACCACGCTCATGGTTTTCCTCCTTCGTTGACAGTGCAGGACGGGGAGGGCGCTTCTTTTCTCGTCCTCCCGCGTGAATTATTCGGCGCCAGGGGCCGTCTTCAGCAGCTCATCCGTTCGGCGGAGCATGCCCTTTTCCGGGCGTTGTTCGCCCTTCGTGCCGCCCTGAAAAAGGCAGCCGAAGGTCCCCGGGCAAGGCTTTTGGGGCGTGTTCCCCCCTTGCCTTCAGGGGGCGTCCGGGGGCAGGCAAAAGCGTCAGCGGCCTCCGCTACAATGCCGGGTTGACCCCAATACGCCTTTAACGAGCGAGTTTCTGAAGGATCCACATGACCCAAGCCAGCACACCCTCGAGTGCGGCCCCCGTTGCCGGGGCGCCTGTTGACCCCACCAAGAGAAACTGGATCCTGACGACCGCCGCCGTCGGCGGGGCAGGCGCCGCAGCCGTGGCCGTGCCCTTCGTGAGCACCTTCCAGCCCTCTGAGCGCGCCAAGGCCGCCGGCGCTGCCGTGGAAGTGGACATCTCCGCGCTCAAGCCCGGTGAGAAGGTCACCGTGGAATGGCGCGGCAAGCCCGTGTGGATCATCAAGCGCACCCCCGAGCAGCTGCAAACCCTGGCCAAGATCGATGGCCAGCTGGCTGACCCGAAGTCCGAGCGCAACCCGGCCGACCTCACCCCCGAATACGCGCGCAACCCGCACCGCTCCATCAAGCCCGACGTTTTGGTGGCCGTGGGCATCTGCTCGCACCTGGGGTGCTCCCCGGTCGACAAGTTCCAGACCGGCGCCCAGCCCTCGCTGCCGGACGACTGGCAAGGCGGCTTCCTGTGCCCCTGCCACGGTTCGACCTTCGACATGGCCGGTCGCGTGTTCAAGAACAAGCCTGCACCCGACAACCTCGAGGTGCCTCCGCACATGTACCTGTCCGACTCCAAGCTGCTGATCGGCGAGGACAAGAAGGCCTGATGGCTCGTCAGGGCAGTCCCCGGCGGATATAAACCCGTCGTGGCCGTCCGTCACTTGAGTAGGAAAACCCAAATGGCAGAACTCAAAGAAATCTCTCCTGACGCTCCCGTCGGTGCCAAGCTCATGAACTGGGTGGACAACCGCTTCCCGGCCACCCAGCTGTTCAAGGATCACATGAGCGAGTACTACGCTCCGAAGAACCTGAACATGTGGTACGTCTTTGGCGCGCTGTCTCTGCTGGTGCTGGTCATCCAGATCGTCACCGGCATCTTCCTGACGATGAACTACAAGCCGGATGCGGCCCAGGCTTTCGCCTCGGTCGAGTACATCATGCGCGACGTGCCCTACGGCTGGCTCATCCGATACATGCACTCCACCGGCGCCAGCGCGTTCTTCGTGGTGGTGTACCTGCACATGTTCCGCGGCCTCATTTACGGCAGCTACCGCAAGCCGCGTGAGCTGGTCTGGATCTTCGGTTGCGCGATCTTCCTGTGCCTGATGGCCGAGGCCTTCATGGGTTACCTGCTGCCCTGGGGCCAGATGTCCTACTGGGGCGCCCAGGTGATCGTGAACCTGTTCGCCGCCATCCCCTTCGTCGGCCCCGACCTCGCCCTGCTGATCCGCGGCGACTACGTGGTGGGCGACGCCACGCTGAACCGTTTCTTTGCCTTCCACGTGATCGCCGTGCCCCTCGTTTTGCTGGGCCTGGTGGTGGCGCACATCATCGCGTTGCATGAAGTGGGCTCCAACAACCCCGACGGCGTGGAAATCAAGGCCACCAAGGGCGCCGATGGCCGCCCCGTGGACGGCATTCCGTTCCACCCGTACTACACGGTGCACGACATCTTCAGCGTCGGCATCTTCCTGCTGGTGTTCTCGGCCATCGTGTTCTTCGCGCCTGAGGCTGGCGGCTACTTCCTCGAGTACAACAACTTCATCCCTGCTGACCCGCTGAAGACCCCGGCGCACATCGCCCCGGTGTGGTACTTCACTCCGTTCTACTCCATGCTGCGCGCCATCACCTCCGAGATGATGTACGCGCTGGTGCTGTGCGTGCTGGCTGCTGCCGCGCTGACCGTGCTCAAGGGCAAGCTTGCCGGCCTGTTCAAGGCAGCCGTGCTGGGCGGAGCCGTGGTGCTGATCGCCCTGATGCTGAGCATCGACGCCAAGTTCTGGGGCGTGGTCGTGATGGGCGGCGCCGTGATCATCCTGTTTTTCCTGCCCTGGCTGGACAACAGCGAGGTGCGCTCGATCCGCTACCGTCCCGACTGGCACAAGTACGTCTACGGCCTGTTCGTGATCAACTTCCTGGTGCTGGGCTACCTGGGCGTTCAGCCCCCGTCCCCGATCGGCGAGCGCGTCTCGCAGGTGGGCACGCTGTTCTACTTCGGCTTCTTCCTGCTGATGCCGTGGTGGAGCGCCAAGGGTGAATTCAAGCCCGTGCCCGATCGCATCACTTTCGCCGCGCACTGAGCCAGGGAAACCCCACAATGAAAAAAATCATTTCCTCCCTGTATCGCGTTTATTCCTAAAGCTCTTATAGCGTTACGACTTACCTCTGCAACTTTGACCTCAAGTTCTACCTGCTGAATGCCCGCTACACTGGTCATATCTACATAATCTATTCCCATCTTTTCCATATAACTATGGAGCCCTTGAGCCTCATCACTGTTTCGCAGATAACCGCTAATGACAAGTACACCGTCATCCTCGTGAAGTTGCAGTTCGGAGCGTGGGAAAAGTTTCTGCAGCCTGCCATGATAAGTCTCCACATCCAGCACTACTCTTACCGTTTGCTGTAAAATATTATTCTCAGTATCATCCCATATGATAAGATCCGTAGTGCCTACTTTTTGACTTTGCAGCAAAATCTGTGTAGGTGTTAAAACTTCCACATTTGCGATCTTTGGATCCGTTATCGCAACTCTGGAGCTCTGCCACG
>CAYVGD010000044.1:0-13345 GCA_964450095.1 uncultured Polaromonas sp. | reverse complement strand
AGCAAGTGGCGCATCGTGCGCGGACAGGCCGCGCCGCGGCTGATGGCGGTGAACATCGACGAGGGCGAGCCCGGGACTTTCAAGGACCGCACTTACCTGGAACGCGATCCCCACCGTTTCCTCGAAGGCATGCTGGTCGCCGCGCAGGTGGTGGGCATCGAGGCCTGCTACATCTACCTGCGCGACGAATACCACGACGCACGCCGCATGCTGGCCGCCGAGATCGCCCGGCTGCAGGCCGACCCGCCTTGCCCGCTGCCGCGCATCGAGCTGCGGCGCGGCGCCGGCGCCTACATCTGCGGCGAAGAGTCGGCCATGATCGAAAGCATCGAGGGCAAGCGGGGCGAGCCGCGCATGCGGCCGCCCTACATCGCGCAGGTGGGCCTCTTTGGCCGGCCCACGCTGGAGCACAACTTCGAGACGCTCTACTGGGTGCGCGACATCGTTGAACGCGGGCCACAGTGGTTCGCCTCCTTCGGTGCGAACGGCCGCCGGGGCCTGCGTTCGTTCAGTGTGAGCGGCCGTGTGCGGAAACCGGGCGTCAAGCTCGCGCCCGCCGGCATCACGCTGCGCGAGCTGGTGGAGCAGTACTGCGGAGGCATGGCCGACGGCCATGTGCTTTACGCCTACCTGCCGGGCGGGGCTTCGGGCGGGATCCTGCCGGCCCACATGGCCGACATTCCGCTGGACTTCGACACGCTGCAGCCGCACGGCTGCTTCATCGGGTCGGCCGCGGTCATCGTGCTGAGCCAGCACGACCGCGCGCGCGATGCCGCGCTCAACATGATGAATTTCTTCGCCCACGAAAGCTGCGGCCAGTGCACACCCTGCCGCGTGGGCACGGCCAAGGCGGCGCAGCTCATGGCCGAGCCCCGGTGGGATGCCGGCACGCTGCAGGACCTGTCGCAGGTGATGGCCGATGCCTCCATCTGCGGCCTGGGCCAGGCCGCCCCCAATCCGGTGCAGAGCGTGCTTCGCCACTTTGCCCATGAAATCGGAGCCCCGGCATGAATGCCCCGACCCAGCCCGGGCAGCTGCTGCCCAAGACCGTGGAATTCGAGCTCGACGGCCGCCCGGTCCAGGCCTTCGAGGGTGAAAGCATCCTGAGCGCCGCCCGGCGCGCAGGAACGGCCATTCCCCACCTGTGCTTCCAGGAAGGCCTGCGGCCCGATGGCAACTGCCGGGCCTGCGTGGTCGAAGTGGCCGGCGAGCGCGTGCTGGCGCCCAGCTGCTGCCGCAGCGTGCAGCCCGGCATGAAGGTGCAGGCCCGCAGCGAACGGGCTATCAAGAGCCAGAAGATGGTGCTCGAGATGCTGCTGTCCGACATGCCCGACCGGGGCCACAAGTGGAACGATGCGCCAGGGCAGGCGGGCGGGTCCGCCGCCGGGCAGCATGGCGAACTGAGCGCCTGGGCCGAACAGCTCCGGGTGCACGTGCGGCCCGAGCTCCGGGCCCTGCGCCGCGAGCAGCCGCAGGCCGACCTCTCCCACCCGGCCATGGCCGTGAACCTGGACGCCTGCATCCAGTGCACCCGCTGCGTGCGGGCCTGCCGCGAGGAGCAGGTCAACGACGTGATCGGGTACGCCAGGCGCGGGGCACAGAGCCAGATCGTGTTCGACCTGGCCGACCCCATGGGCCAGAGCACCTGCGTGGCCTGCGGCGAGTGCGTGCAGGCCTGCCCGACCGGCGCCCTGAGCGCCAAAAGCCAGGTGGGCTCGCAGGCCGCCGACAAGCATGTCGATTCGGTCTGCCCGTTCTGCGGAGTGGGCTGCCTGCTCACCTACAAAGTCCGGGACGGGCGCATCGTCGGTGTCGACGGCCGTGATGGCCCGGCCAACCAGGGCCGGCTCTGCGTCAAGGGTCGCTTCGGCTTCGATTACGCGCACAGCCCACAGCGCCTGACGCGGCCGCTCATCCGCCGCCCGGGCGTGCCCAAGGATCCCGCGGCGCTCGAGCGCCTGAACCGCGACAGCGGTGATTGGCGCGAGGTGTTCCGCGAAGCCAGCTGGGAGGAGGCCCTGGCGCTGGCCACGGGCGGCCTCGGGCGCCTGAAGGCCCGGCACGGTCCCAGGGCGCTGGCGGGCTTCGGCTCGGCCAAGGGATCGAACGAGGAGGCCTACCTGTTCCAGAAGCTGGTGCGCACCGGCTTTGGCAGCAACAACGTGGACCACTGCACGCGCCTGTGCCACGCCTCCAGCGTGGCCGCGCTGCTCGAGGGGGTGGGCTCCGGGGCGGTCAGCAACCCGGTGGGCGATGTGGCGCACAGCGACTTCATCCTGGTGATCGGCTCCAATCCCACGGCCAACCACCCGGTGGCGGCCACCTGGATGAAGAACGCCGCCCGCGCCGGCAAGAAGCTGGTGCTGGCTGACCCGCGCGTCACCGACATCGGCCGCCACGCCTGGCGAACCCTGCAGTTCAGGCCCGACACCGACGTGGCACTCCTCAACGCCCTGATCCACACCGTGATCGAGGAAGGACTGGCCGACGAGGACTTCATCGCGCGCCGCGCCAGCAACTTCGAGGCGCTGCGCGAACGCGTGCGCGCCTGCAGCCCCGAGGCGATGGCACCCCTGTGCGGCATCCCGGCCCAGACACTGCGCGAGGTGGCGCGTGCCTATGCCACCGCCGGAGCGGCCATGATCCTCTGGGGCATGGGCGTGAGCCAGCACGTGCACGGCACGGACAACGTGCGCTGCCTGATCGCCCTGGCCACGGTGACCGGCCAGATCGGTAAGCCCGGCTCGGGCCTGCATCCGCTGCGCGGCCAGAACAATGTGCAGGGCGCCAGCGACGCGGGGCTCATTCCCATGATGTTCCCGAACTACCAGCGGGTGGACAACGAAGCCGCCCACGCCTGGTTCGAGGACTTCTGGCGCACCCCGCTGGACCGCAGCCCCGGCTACACCGTGACCGAGATCATGGACCAGGCCCTGGCCGCCGAGGGCGATCCGCACAAGGTGCGCGGCCTCTACATCATGGGCGAGAACCCCGCGATGAGCGACCCGGACCTGAACCACGCCCGCCACGCGCTGGCCAGCCTGGAACACCTGGTGGTGCAGGACATCTTCATGACCGAGACCGCCTGGCTGGCCGATGTGGTGCTGCCAGCGACCGCCTGGCCGGAAAAGACCGGCACCGTGACCAACACCGACCGCATGGTGCAGTTGGGCCGCCAGGCGGTGGAGCCGCCCGGCGATGCGCGGGCCGACCTGTGGATCATCCAGCAGGTGGCCGCCGGCCTGGGCCTGGACTGGCGCTACGAGGGCGAACACCACGGCGTGGCCCAGGTGTACGAGGAGATGCGCCGCGCCATGCACGCGAGCATTGCGGGCATCAGCTGGCAGCGGCTGCAGGCCGAATCGAGCGTGACCTACCCGTGCACGTCCGAAGATGCGCCGGGGCAGCCCATCGTGTTCACCGAACGCTTCGACACCCCTGACGGCCGCGTGAAGCTGGTGCCTGCCGACATCGTGCCGGCCGACGAGCAGCCCGATGCCGAATTTCCCTTCGTGCTGATCACCGGCCGGCAGCTCGAGCACTGGCACACCGGCAGCATGACGCGCCGTGCCGCCGTGCTCGACGCGATCGAGCCGGTGGCCACCGCCAGCCTTCACGGCGCCGACCTGCTGGCCCTGGGCCTGGCCCCCGGCGACGTGGCCACGCTGCGCTCGCGCCGCGGCGAGGTGACGCTGCGCGTGCGCCGCGACGACGGCACGCCCCGCGGCTCGGTGTTCATGCCCTTTGCGTACCACGAGGCTGCGGCCAACCTGATGACCAACCCCGCGCTCGACCCCTTCGGCAAGATTCCGGAGTTCAAGTACTGCGCGGTGCAGGTGAGCGCAGGCGGCAGCCTGCCGTCCGTGCGCGGTTACCTCAGCGCCGCGGTGAAGGCCTGAGCCATGAACCCCGGACGGCCCCAGCTCACCCAGGCCCGGGCGCCGCTGACCTGCCCGCTTCAGGCGCTCAACGAGCACGGCCAGCAGGTGACCCTCGCCATGCCGGCTGAGCGTGCGCTGACGGTGTACGTGGACAAGCGCGAGCTGGTCACGCTCATGACCCTGGGCGCGCACCCCGAATGGCTGGTGCTGGGTTACCTGCGCAACCAGCAGCTGGTCGCATCGGTCGAGGAAGTGGCCTCCATCACCGTGGACTGGGACGTGGGTGCAGCCGCCGTGCGCACCCATGCGGGCCTGGCCCGGCTGGACGAACGCAGTTCCCGCCGCGTGGTCACCACCGGTTGCGGGCAAGGCAGCATCTACGGCCGCCTCATGGACGAGGTGGACGGTTTTCGCCTGCCCGGCGGGCAAGGCATCACCCAGGCGCAGCTGTACAGCCTGGTCAACATCATCCGCCTGACCGAGACCACCTACAAGTCGGCCGGTTCGGTGCATGCGTGCGCGCTCTTCGGCCTGCAGCATGAGACGCCCGAGATGTTGTTCTTTGTCGAGGACGTGGGACGCCACAATGCGCTCGACACCATCGCAGGCTGGTCCTGGATGCACCCGGCGCAGGCTCAGGGGCCGCAGGCGCTGTACACCACGGGGCGGCTGACCAGCGAGATGGTCATCAAGGCGGCCCAGCTGGGCGTGCCCGTGGCGATCTCGCGCAGCGGCATCACGCAGATGGGGCACCAGATGGCCCAGCAGCTGGGCGTGTGCGCCATTGGCCGCGCCACGCACCGGCGCTTTTTTTGCTACAGCCACCCCGAGCGGCTCGTCCTGCAGGCCGAGCTGGCCGCCGCCTCTACCTAGGGGCCTGGCCACCGGGCGATTCGCCCACGGCAAGGATCGGCCCGTGGGGCTCTCAGGGCCTGCGGCGACAGCTCAGCCAGCACCTCCCCGCACAAGACCCGGCGTGGCGTCGGTTCCTTGCTTTGCGCTAAGGTAGCCGCATGCACATGAATTTCTGGACCCTGGGCCTGAAGACCGCCTGGCGCGACTGGCGCGCCGGCGAGTTGCGCCTGCTGGTGGTGGCCGTGACGCTGGCCGTGGCCGCGCTCACGGCGGTGGGTTTTTTCGCCGACCGGCTGCAAGGCGGGCTGGAGCGCGATGCGCGCCAACTGCTGGGCGGCGACGCGGTGCTTCGCAGCGACCAGCCCCTGCCCGAGGCGTTCGCAAAGCAGGCCCAGGACATGGGCCTGGCCCTCAGCCGCTCGCTGAGCTTTCCCACCATGGCGCGCGCCCGCGACGAGGACGGCGGCGACAGCAAGCTGGTGGCCTTCAAGGCGGTGGAGCCGGGCTACCCCCTGCGCGGCCAGGTGCGCCTGGTGGCCGCGCCCGGTGCGCCCGAGCGCTTGGCCGATGGCATTCCAGCACCTGGGGAGGCCTGGGTCGACCCTTCGCTGCTGGACGCCATGGGCCTGGACGTCGGGCAGGTGCTGCTGCTGGGCGACCAGGCATTCCGCGTCACCCAGCTGATCGCGCAGGAGCCGGACCGGGGCGGCGGCTTCATGAGCTTTTCGCCGCGCGTCATGATCAACCAGGCCGACGTGCCGGCCACGGGCCTGGTCCAGCCGGCCTCGCGGTTGAACCACCGCCTGGCCGTGGCCGGGGCCGAGCCCCAGGTGCAGCGCTACGTGCGCTGGGCCCAGGGCGAGATCGATCGCGGCGACCTGCGCGGCGTGCGCCTGGAGTCGCTGGAAAGCGGCCGGCCCGAGATGCGCCAGACCCTGGACCGCGCAGGCAAGTTCCTCAGCCTGGTGGCGCTGCTGGCGGCGCTGCTGAGCGCGGTGGCGGTGGCCATCGTGGCGCGCGGCTTTGCAGCCAGCCACCTCGATGCCTGCGCCATGCTGCGGGTTCTGGGCCTGCCGCAAAGAAGCATTGCGCTGGCCTACACGCTCGAGTTCCTGCTGGTGGGCCTGGTGGCCAGCCTGCTGGGCGTGGCCCTGGGCTATGCGGTGCACCATGTGTTCGTGCTGCTGCTGGCGGGCCTGGTGGAGACGCAACTGCCGGCTGCGGGCCTGCAGCCGGCGCTCTTTGGCGTGGGCATGGGCCTGACCCTGATGCTGGCCTTCGGCCTGCCACCGGTGCTGCAACTGGCGCAGGTGCCGCCGCTGCGCGTGATCCGTCGGGAGGTGGGGAACCTGCGCCCCGTCTCGCTGGCGGTGCTGCTGCTGGGCGTGGCCGGTTTTGCCGCGCTTTTGCTGACGGCCAGCAGCGACCTCAGGCTCGGGCTGATCGCCGTGGGCGGCTTTGCCGGCGCGGTGGTGTTCTTCGCCCTGGTGAGCTGGCTGGGGGTGTGGCTGCTCAGGCGCAGCGTCAACGAAAACACCGCCCCGCGCTGGTTGGTGCTGGCCACGCGCCAGGTGGCGGCGCGGCCCGGCTATGCGGTGGTGCAGATCAGCGCGCTGGCCGTGGGCCTTCTGGCCCTGGTGCTGCTGGTGCTGCTGCGCACCGACTTGATCCGCAGCTGGCAGCAGGCCACGCCCGCCGATGCGCCCAACCGCTTCGTGATCAACGTGCAGCCCGAGCAGGGCGAGCCCTTCCAACAGGCCCTGCGCGAGGCCGGTGTGCAGCGCTACGACTGGTTTCCCATGATCCGGGGCCGGCTGGTGGCGGTGAACGACAAGCCAGTGCGGCCCGAAGACTACGCGGGCGACCGCGCGCAGCGCCTGGTGGACCGGGAGTTCAACCTGTCGCACGCCTTGGCGCAGCCGGCGCACAACCAGGTGGTGGCCGGGCGCTGGACACCCGACGAAGCCGGTGCCATCAGCGTGGAAGAAGGGCTGGCGCAGACCCTGGGCCTGAAACTGGGCGACAGCCTGAGCTTTGACATCGCCGGCCAGGTGCACAGCGCCCGCATCACCAGCCTGCGCAAGGTGGACTGGGGCAGCATGCGCGTGAACTTCTTCGTGATCTTCCCGGTTGCGCAGATGCCCGAAGTGCCGCTGACCTACATCTCGGCCTTCCGCGCCCCCGAGGGCTCGGTGCTGGCGGGCGCGGACGGCCGGCGCATGAGCTTTGACAACCGCCTGCTGCGCCAGTTTCCGAACATCACCAACGTGGACATGACCGCCACGCTCAACCAGGTGCAGCGCGTGCTGGGCCAGGTGATCCGCGCGGTCGAGTTCCTGTTCGGTTTCACCTTGGCCGCAGGTCTCGTGGTGCTGTTCGCGGCCGTGACCGCCACCCGCGAGGAACGCACGCGCGAGTTCGCCGTGATGCTGGCCTTGGGCGGCCGTGCTTCGCTGCTGCGCCAGGTGCAGCGGGCCGAGTTGGCCGGCGTGGGGCTGCTGGCGGGCTTTCTGGCGGCGGCCGTGGCCTCGGTCGTGGGCTGGGCGCTGGCGCGCTACGTGTTCGATTTCAGCTGGACCGCCTCGCCCCTGGTGCTGGCCGCCGGCAGCGCGGCAGGCGCAGGGCTGGCCCTGGCAGCCGGCTGGTGGGGCCTGCGCTCGGTGCTGACCACGCCCGTGGTGGAGACGCTCAGGCGCGCCACCTAGGCACCCCGGTGGCGGGCGGTCCTGCTCGCCGCACCCGCCCCCAGCCCGCCCCTGCAAGCAGTGCGAGCCGCGGGCGGGCTCCTACACTTGCAGACCTGACCATGCAGATTGAAGAAAAGCCCCCGGGCAACCCGCCCTACGAGACGCCGTTCGATTGGATCGGCGGGGAAGAGCGCATCCGCGAACTGGTCGAGCGCTTTTACGACCTCATGGACCTGGAGCCGCGCTACGCCCAGCTGCGCGCCAGCCACGGCCCGGAGCTGGCCGGTGCACGCCAAAAACTTTTTTGGTTCCTCTGCGGTTGGATGGGCGGGCCCCAGCACTACACCGAGCGCTTTGGCCACCCCCGGCTGCGCATGCGCCACATGCCGTTTTCCATCGGCATTGCCGAGCGGGACCAGTGGTTGGCCTGCATCGACCAGGCCATGCAGGAACTGGGCGTGGATGCGGAGCTGCGCCGGCGGCTGAACCAGTCCTTCTTCCAGACCGCCGACTGGATGCGCAACCGCGGCGTGTGACCCGTTCCTGGGTTGCTCGGCCAGAGGGCCGGGCTCCTGCCGGGGAAGAAAACCGCTTTCGTTGCATACCTTCATGAGCCCGGCCGTTCGGGCGATGGGGTCTGCGTGGGCTCAACCCTGCGCGAGCAGCACCACCAGCGCGCCTGCGCCGCCTTCGGCCGGCCGTGCCTGGGCGAAGGCGATCACTTCTTTCTTTTGCACGAGCCAGCTCTGGACCCGGCCCTTGAGCACCGGCGTCTTGCCCGGTGAGCCCAGCCCCTTGCCGTGCACCACGCGCACGCAGCGCCAGCCGGCCTTGTGGGCCTGGCGGATGAAGTCCGACAGCGCTTCGCGCGCGTCTTCGCGCCGCAGGCCGTGCAGGTCGAGCTGGCCCTGGATGCGCCAGCCACCGCGGCGCAGCTTGCGCACCACGTCCGGCCCCAGGCCGGGCCGGCGAAAGCTCAGCGCATCGTCGGTGTCCAGCAGGGTGTCCACGTCGAACTCGTCGGACAGGGCCTCGCGCATGACCGACATCTCATCGAGCTGCGCCTGCACCGCCACCGGCGCGGGCGGCTCGGGCGCCAGGCGCACCTTGGACAGGTGCCGAGCGGCCACAGGCCGGACCTCGCCGACGCTGCGGGCGAAGAGTTCCTGCTCGGCCCTGAGGCGCCGTTCGGCCTCGCGCCGCTGCCCCTCCAGGCGGGCGGCCTCCTCGGCCTGCCTCACCATTTCCTTTTTGAGCGTGCGAAGATCCTTGAGGTCTTTGTAAAAGGCCGTGCGGTTCATGATGGCGGCACTGTACGCCAAGGCCTGCAGCCCGGCAGGAACGCCGGGTAAGCACGGAGCCACGGCCGCTCAGATGCGGCCCTGCTCGGCCATGGAAAGCGCCTGGTCGCGTGTGACGATGAAATGGTCGAGCACGCGCACGTCCACCAGGGCCAGGGCGGACTTGAGCGTCTGGGTCAGCGCTTCGTCGGCGCGTGAAGGCTGCACCGAGCCGCTGGGGTGGTTGTGCGCCAGCACCACCGCCGCTGCGCCCAGGGCCAGCGCCCGCAGCACCACCTCGCGTGGGTAGACGCTGGTTTGCGTGAGCGTGCCGCGGAACATTTCCTCCAGCGCGATCAGGCGGTGCTGGCTGTCCAGGAACATCACGGCGAACACCTCGTGGGGCAGCGCGCCCAGTTGCAGCTGAAGGTGCTCGCGCACCGCCTTCGGGCTGTCGAACACGGAGCGGGCCTTCAGTTGCTCGGACAGCGCCCGGCGGGCCAGCTCCAGCACCGCCAGGATTTCGGCCCGTTTGGCCGGCCCCAGGCCCTTGACCTGCACCAGTTGCGCCGGCCCGGCGTGCAGCAGGCCCGAGAGGCCGCCAAAGCGCTGCGCCAGTTCCTCGGCCAACTGCAGCACGTTCTTGCCCTTCATCCCGCTGCGCAGCAGCAACGCCAGAAGCTCCGCATCGCTCAGCGCGCCCGGGCCACGTGCCAGCAGCTTTTCGCGCGGGCGCGCTTCCTGGGGCAGGTCCTTCAGGTTCATCGCACCAGCATAGACCGCTGCTGCCCAGCCCGGCCCCCTGGGCGTAACAAAGACGGGGGTGCGAGGACCATCTCCCTACAATCGGGGCTCGCGCCCTGCCGGGGCGACACACTCTTGCCGCCACCCATGTCCTCAGCCCCAGCCGCCGCACCCACCATCCAGGCCGATTCCTTCCTGACGCTGCACTACCGCATGGCCGGCCTGGGCGCGGACGGGCAGGAGTCGGCAGACATCATCAACACCTTCAACGACAAGCCTGCGACGCTGAGCCTGGGCACGGGCGAACTCTCGCCCGCGCTGGAGGCCAGGCTGCTGGGCCTGGCCGAGGGCGCGCGCGCGCGCTTCGAGCTCGCTGCAGGTGAAGCTTTCGGCGAGCGCAACCCCGATCTGGTTCAGTGGGTGGCGCGCAAGCTGCTTGATGAACTGGGTGATCCCGACGAACGCTACAACGTGGGCGACGTGGTGCAGTTCCCCACACCCGACGGCCAGGGCCAGTACGCGGGTGCGGTGCAGCAGGTGCGCGGCGACAGCGCGGTGCAGTTCGACTTCAACCACCCCCTGGCCGGGCAGGCCGTGGTGTTTGAAGTGCAAGTGATCGGTGTGCTGTGAGCGCGGCCATGAACACCCCCGCCCATACCCCGGCCGACAACGCTGCACGCGAAGTGATCCTGGCCGAGCCCCGGGGCTTTTGCGCCGGCGTGGACCGGGCCATCGAGATCGTGGAGCGGGCGCTCGCCAAGTTTGGTGCGCCCATCTACGTGCGCCATGAAATCGTGCACAACACCCACGTGGTGCAGACGCTCAAGGACCGCGGTGCCATCTTCATCGAAGAGCTGGCCGACGTGCCTCCGGGCGCCACGTTGGTGTTCAGCGCCCACGGCGTGAGCCGTGCGGTGCAGGAGGAGGCCGAGCGGCGCGGGTTCCGCATCTTCGATGCCACCTGCCCCCTGGTGACCAAGGTGCACGTCGAGGTGGCCAAGCTGCACAAGGAAGGCTACGAATTCATCATGATCGGCCACAAGGGCCACCCGGAAGTGGAGGGCACCATGGGCCAGCTCGACGCCGGCATCTACCTGGTGGAAGACGTGGCCGACGTGGCCGGCGTCCAGCCCCGCCAGACCGAACTGCTGGCGGTGGTGACGCAGACCACCCTCAGCGTGGACGATGCGGCCGAGATCGCCGCGGCGGTGAAGGCGCGCTTTCCCCACGTGCGCGAACCCAAGCACCAGGACATCTGCTATGCCACGCAGAACCGGCAGGATGCCGTCAAGCTGCTCAGCGCGCAGGTGGACATCGTGATCGTGGTCGGCAGCCCGACCAGTTCGAACAGCAACCGCCTGGCCGAACTCTCCAACCGCCTGGGTACGGTGGCCTACATGGTTGACGGCCCTGAAGACCTGCGGGCTGAATGGTTCGACGGCAAGCTGCGTGTGGGCCTGACCGCCGGCGCCTCGGCCCCGGAGCTTTTGGTACAGGGCGTGATCGACCGCATCCGCGCGCTGGGCGCCATCTCGGTGCGCAAGATGGACGGCGTGGTCGAGAACCTCAAGTTCCCACTGCCCAAGGGCCTGAAGCTCGATTTCTGAGCTCTCCCGCGGGCCCCGCTTGCCAGGCCGATCACCCGCCAAGGGCAGGGGCTGCGCGCGCCGGACCGATGACAAGGCCGGGCGCCTGCGGGGGCAGCCGTCAAAAGGCCCTCCACTAGAATCCCGCGCATGTTAGACATCCAACAGCTTCGCCGTGACCTGCCGGCCGTGGTGGCCGGCCTCGAGCGGCGCAAGGCACCCCAGCCTTTCCTCCAGGTGGAGGCCTTCCAGGCCCTGGAGACCGAGCGCAAGTCGCTGCAAGTGCGTACCGAGGAACTGCAGAACCAGCGCAACCAGCTGTCCAAGCAGATCGGGCAGCTCAAGTCCAAGGGTCAGCATGCCGAGGCTGACGCAGCCATGTCCCAGGTGTCGGCGTTCAAGGCCGAACTGGAGTCATCGGCCGTGCGCCTGGAGCAGCTGCAGGACGAGATGCAGACCCTGCTCCTGGCCGTGCCCAACCTGCCGCACGAAAGCGTTCCGGCCGGCCACGACGAGCACGGCAACCAGGAACTTCGCTGCTGGTCCCCGGTTGCGGGACTGGGCGGGCGGCCCGCCCAGCCGGCATTCGCAGTGCGCGACCACGTGGACCTCGGCGAGCCCCTGGGCCTGGACTTCGAGATGGGCGTCAAGCTTTCAGGCTCGCGCTTTTCGGTGATGAAGGGACAGATCGCCCGCCTGCACCGGGCGCTGGCGCAGTTCATGCTCGATGTGCAGACGCAAAAGCACGGCTACACCGAGTGCTATGTGCCCTACATCGTCAACGGCGACTCACTGCGCGGCACGGGCCAGCTTCCCAAGTTCGAGGAGGACCTGTTTGCCGCCAAGAAGGGCGGGCAGGAGGGCGCGGGCGAGTCGCTGTACCTCATTCCCACGTCGGAAGTGCCGCTGACCAACTTCGTTCGCGACCAGGTGCTGGCCGAAAGCCAGCTGCCGATCAAGCTCACCGCGCACACGCCTTGCTTTCGCTCGGAGGCGGGCAGCTACGGCCGCGACACGCGCGGCATGATCCGGCAACACCAGTTCGACAAGGTCGAGATGGTGCAGGTCGTGCATCCGGACAGGAGCTACGAAGCCCTGGAGGAGATGACCGGCCATGCCGAAGCCGTTCTGCAGGCGCTGGAACTGCCTTACCGCGTCATGCTGCTGTGCACTGGCGACATGGGCTTTGGCGCCACCAAGACCCACGACCTGGAGGTCTGGCTTCCCGCGCAGAACGCGTACCGCGAGATCAGCTCGGTGAGCAACTGCGAGGCCTTCCAGGCCCGCCGCCTGCAGGCGCGCTTCAAGAATGCGCAGGGCAAGAACGAACTGGTGCACACGCTCAATGGCTCGGGTCTCGCCGTGGGCCGCACCCTGGTGGCCGTGCTGGAGAACCACCAGCAGGCCGATGGTTCGATCAGCGTGCCCGAGGTGCTCCGGCCCTACATGGGCGGGCTCGAGCGCATCGCGGCCCAGCCCTGAGCATCGATCTTCCCCAACCCGGAGGTGGTCCCATGAAGAAGAAAACCCCGTTGCTTCTCGCCGCAGGGCTGGCCCTGGTGCTGACCCTGGCCGGCTGCAGCTCGACCCCCCTGGTCACCGCGGCCGACGGCAAGGCCGTGGCGCCCACCGAAGTGCTCGGGCAGAACGCGCTGCCCCCTGGCGCCAGCATCAAGGCCGAACGCTCGCTCATCATGGGGGCAGGCGAGCAATGGGTGGGCCGCGTGGTGGCCGATGTGGGCCGCGACACCGATGCCGCCTATCGCTTCTTCCTGGAGAACTATCCTACGCAAGGATGGGCGCTGATTTCTGCGGTGCGCGGCAAGACCAGCCTGATCGTGCTCACCAAGCAGGACCGCACCGCCACCGTGGAACTGACCGAGGCAAGTCTTGCCACTGCCGGCACCGCAGTGCTCACCGTCTCGCCCCGCAACGCCCAGGTCACCGCCGCGCCGCGCAAACCCTGAGCCCTGTGCGAAAGCGCCTGCAGGCTCTGATAGAATTCAGGCAGTCGACACGAAGCAGGAGAGGTGGCAGAGTGGTCGAATGTACCTGACTCGAAATCAGGCGTAGGGGCGACCCTACCGTGGGTTCGAATCCCACCCTCTCCGCCAGAACAAGTCCTGCTAACTCGCTCAGTCGGGTTGTCAGGCGCTCAGAGCCCCGCACCACGCGGGGCTTTTTGCTATGGGCTCCTGACTGCCCCGATGGCTACCCACCCCCGAAATCCGTCTCAAACCACGTTTCGTCTCAGAACCTCCTGACTTTTTCGCCGTGGTACGGCGGCAGGGGGTTGGCGAAAAACTAGGCCG
>CAYVGD010000043.1:0-13391 GCA_964450095.1 uncultured Polaromonas sp. | reverse complement strand
CCTCGGAAAATCGATCTGCGCCCGCGCATCGTCTCCCGCGCCCTCAATCATCTTGACCTTGCCTTCGCCGAACTTGGCGTGGAAGACCTTCAGACCCACCTTGATGCCGTGCGCAGGCTCCTCCTTGCGCGGGGGGACAGGCGGGTTGGCAAAGGGGGCGTCGCCCGTGCGTGAGGCGACCACCCGCGCGGCCCAGTCGCTGCGGTTGCTGCGCTCCTGGCCCCAGGCGTTGCCGCCCCAGCCGCCACCTTGGCCGCCCTGCCCTGCGTGATTCGCGCCCATGCCGTAGCCAGGCTGGGCAAAGCCCTGGTTCTTGGGCGTGATCCACTTGAGCGCGGCCTCGGGCAGCTCTTCCAAAAAGCGGCTCTTCAAGTTGTAGCGGGTCTGCCCGTGCAGCATGCGCGTCTGCGACAGGCTCATGTAGAGGCGCTTGCGCGCCCGGGTGATGGCCACGTACATCAGGCGCCGCTCTTCCTCCAGGCCGCCCTGGTCGCTCATGGCGTTTTCGTGGGGAAAGAGCCCCTCTTCCAGGCCGCCGATGAACACGCAGTCGAACTCGAGGCCCTTGGAGGCGTGCACCGTCATGAGCTGCACCGCGTCCTGCCCGGCCTGGGCCTGGTTGTCGCCGGCTTCGAGCGCTGCGTGGGCCAGGAACGCGGCCAGCGGGGAGAGTGTCTCGCCCGTCTCGGCATCAGGCTGCAGGTCGGGCAGCGGCTCGTCCAGCACCGGCAGCGTGGCATCCAGCCCCTGGCTGGCCGGGGACTGCGAAAGCGTTGGCGACAGCGGGGTGCCGTGCTCGTCCACAGGCAGCGCCACGGCATCGCGGCCAAAGCCTTCCTGCGTGACGAAGGACTCGGCGGCGTTCACCAGTTCGGCCAGGTTCTCCAGCCGGTCCTGTCCTTCGCGTTCGGTCTTGTAGTGCGCCTCCAGGCCGCTGTGCTCGAGCACCAGTTCGATGATCTCGCGCAGCGTGCGACCGGCGGTCTGCTCGCGCAGCACGTCCATCTTGGCCACGAAGCCGCCGATCTTCACGCCCGCGGTGCCCGTGACGGCGCTGACCGCGTCGTGCATCGAGCAGCCCGAAGTCCGGGCCACGTCCTGCAACTGCTCCAGGCTGCGCGCGCCGATGCCGCGCGGCGGAAAGTTCACCACGCGCAGAAAGCTGGTGTCGTCGTGCGGGTTCTCCAACAGGCGCAGGTAGGCCAGCGCATGCTTGATCTCGGCGCGCTCGAAGAACCGCAGGCCGCCGTACACGCGGTAGGGCACGCCCGCGTTGAAGAGCGCGGTCTCCATCACGCGGCTTTGAGCGTTGCTGCGGTAGAGCAGCGCGATCTCGCGGCGCTCCACGCCATCGCGCACCAGGCTCTTGACCTCGTCGACGAACCATCCCGCCTCGGCAAAGTCGCTGGTGGCCTCGAAGACGCGCACCGGCTCGCCCGGGCCGGCCTCGGTGCGCAGGTTCTTGCCCAGGCGGTTGCTGTTGTGCGAGATCAGCGCATTGGCGGAGTCGAGGATGTTGCCGAAGCTGCGGTAGTTGCGCTCGAGCTTGATCTGGTGCTCGACCGCGAACTCGCGCACGAAGTCGGCCATGTTGCCCACGCGCGCACCGCGGAAGGCGTAGATGCTCTGGTCGTCGTCACCCACGGCCAGCACCGAGCTGCCCGCGGCGCTGCCCTGCCCCGAGATCAGCTTGATCCAGGCGTACTGCAGCTTGTTGGTGTCCTGGAACTCGTCGATCAGGATGTGCCGAAAGCGCCGCTGGTAGTGCTCGCGCACCGCGTCGTGATCGCGCAGCAGCTCAAAGCTGCGCAGCATGAGCTCGCCGAAGTCCACCACGCCCTCGCGCTGGCACTGCTCTTCGTAGAGGGCATAAATCTCGGCCTTGCGCCGGCTCTGCTCGTCGCGGACCACCACGTCCTTGGCGCGCAGGCCGTCCTCCTTGCAGGCGGCAAAAAACCACATCAGCTCCTTGGGCGGGAAGCGCTCCTCGTCCACGTTGAACTGCTTGCACAGCCGCTTGATGGCCGAGAGCTGGTCCTGCGTGTCCAGGATCTGAAAACTCTGCGGCAGCTGCGCCAGCTGGTGGTGCGCGCGCAAAAAGCGGTTGCACAGGCCGTGGAAGGTGCCGATCCACATGCCGCGCACGTTGATGGGCAGCATGCTGGAAAGGCGGGTGAGCATTTCCTTGGCGGCCTTGTTGGTGAAGGTGACGGCCAGCACGCCGCTGGGCGAGACCTGCCCGGTCTGCAGGAGCCAAGCGATGCGCGTGGTGAGCACGCGGGTCTTGCCAGAGCCCGCCCCCGCGAGGATGAGCGCATGCCCGGCCGGCAGGGTGACGGCGGCCAGTTGCTCGTCGTTCAGGTTCTGGAGAAGGGGGTGGCCCGGGGTGGCTTCGGAATGCATCGGCGCGATTGTAGGAAGGCCCTGGCGCTTGCGAGGGGCGCAGGTGCCGAGCCCCGCGGCGATTTTTGGGCGGGGCGGGGGTGTTGCCTCACACACGGTCGCCCAGGGGCCGGGCCCTGCACATGGGAAAACGCCCCAGGTCGGAGACGCACCCAACAGCCAGTCCATCGCAGCAATGGCCCTGCGAAGTTCCTATGTCCGGCCCAGGCCGCCCTGGGGCCGGGTTCCTGCGGGCGAGCGGCGGTTGACCGGTGGAGCGTGTGTTTGCGCACCATGGCGTGTGCGTATGGGCACCATACGGATGGAGCTGGGGGGGACCGGGCGGGCGACGGCTATAGAATCAATCACCGGGCCCAAGCAATTGCGCCCGGTTTTTTGTGCCCGCCGCAGCCGCGATGCCGGGCCGAAAGCCGGAGCATTCCAAGCGCCCACCCTCCCTCACGGAACCCTTTGGAGCTTGGAACATGGAAATCTTCGACTACGACAACGTCCTGCTGCTGCCGCGCAAGTGCCGCGTGGAAAGCCGCTCGGAGTGCGACACCAGCGTCGAGCTGGGCGCGCGGCGCTTTCGCATCCCGGTGGTGCCGGCCAACATGAAGACGGTGGTGGACGAGTCCATCTGCGACTGGCTGGCCGACAACGGCTACTTCTACGTGATGCACCGCTTCGACTTCGACAACGTCGCCTTCGTGCAGCGCATGCAGGGCCGGGGCAGCTTCGCATCCATTTCACTCGGCGTGAAAAAGCCCGACTACGCCACCGTCGACCGGCTCGTGGAGTTGGGCCTGTGCCCCGAGTACATCACCATCGACATCGCCCACGGTCACGCCGACAGCGTGCGCGACATGATCGCCTACCTCAAGACCAAGCTGCCCCAAGCCTTCATCATCGCCGGCAACGTGGCCACGCCCGAGGCGGTGATCGACCTGGAGAACTGGGGCGCCGACGCCACCAAGGTGGGCATCGGCCCGGGCAAGGTGTGCATCACCAAGCTCAAGACCGGCTTTGGCACGGGCGGCTGGCAGCTCTCGGCGCTGAAGTGGTGCGCCCGCGTGGCCACCAAGCCCATCATCGCCGACGGCGGCATCCGCGAGCACGGCGACATTGCCAAGAGCATCCGCTTCGGCGCGACCATGGTGATGATCGGCTCGCTCCTGGCCGGCCATGAAGAGTCGCCCGGCCAGACCGTCGAGGTCGACGGCAAGCTCTACAAGGAGTATTACGGCTCGGCCTCGGACTTCAACAAGGGCGAGTACAAGCACGTGGAAGGCAAGCGCATCCTCGAACCCATCAAGGGCAAGCTCGCCGAAACCCTGGTGGAGATGCAGCAGGACGTGCAAAGCTCCATCAGCTACGCCGGCGGCAAGAAGCTGATGGACGTGCGCAAGGTGAACTACGTGATCCTGGGCGGCGACAACGCAGGCGAGCACCTGCTGATGTGAGCTGGCGGTGGGGCGGGGATCGCGCAGGGGGGCGGTGCTCTTGGAGAACACCGTTGTCAACCCGCTCGGTCCCGCTCTGCTCGATCTTGCCCTGCCCTGCTCCGCACCGCCCTGCTGGGCCCGGCCCTGCGCTGCGCTGCCCTACATTGTTCGGCCGCTCCCTGCACTGTCAGATTCTGCCCGGCCCTGTTCGGCGCATGCCGCCCTGCGGGGGCATCTTGGGGAGCTCGGGCTCGGCTTTTGCCCTCGACGGATTTTCTTGAAAAGGAAATCAGCCTTCGTGCGGGCCGGCGCAAGACAAGCAAGCACCCCCCGGCCCTGCGGCGCCCAATGATGCAGATAGCTCCAAGCACGGAGCGCCGCACCCCGGACTCCACCGCGGTCACATGTCATTCGCAGGCGCCCAGCCCCCAGATGGCCAGTGCCGCGAGGAGATCGGCCCCATAGGCACCTCAGCAACCGAATCACGGGCCCCATGCACGCTCGGCCACCCAGGGGAGAAGCCCCCCCTCCACCCGAGGAAGCCAGCCCCGGGCAACCCGTGCCCGGCAACGGCCAGTCGCTCTGCACTTCCGCCATCCTGTGAACCGCCAAGCAGGCTCGGGCCCCCTCTTGAAAATTTTCTCTGTAAGAGCCCCACACCTGGGTGACCCGTGCCAAGAGGGGTTGCGCCGGCATCCCCTCCACCCGAGGTATGGCCGAACGGAAGCAGGGCTTACTGAGAAGTGACCAGACGCTGGGCCAGCGCATGCAGCCGCGAGCCGGGCCGGGCCAGATCTTCCAGCACGCTGAAATGGTTCAGGCCCGGCAGCTCCTCGCAGACGGGCACGGCGCGGCGGCCCCAGGCCTTCTGGATCAGCCGGTTGTGACGCAGGAACTCGGGACTTTCATCGGCGCCCGCCACCGCAAAGAGCGTGCCGGCAGGCGCAGGCAGCAGCGCCGGGCTGGCCCGGCGCGCGTCCTCGGGCGTGAGCCGCAGGTCGGGCTGCAGAAAAGGCGTGTGCGCCAGCGGCGCCAGGTCGTAAAGGCCCGAGATCGACAGCGCCCGGCGCACCAGTTGCCGCGGCAGCGCCGCATCGAACGCAGGCCACTGGCAGGTCAGCAGCATGGCGGCCAGGTGCCCGCCGGCCGAATGCCCGATCACCGTGATGCGCCCCGCATCGCCGCCCAGGCGCTCGGCGTGGCGCCAGGTCCAGGCCAGGGCGCGCACCATCTGCAGCGTGATTTCCGGGATGCTCACCGCAGGACACAGCGCGTAGTTGGGCACCACCACCGCCGCGCCCATTTCGCGCAGGGCCGGGGCCAGGAAGGAGTGGTCCGCCTTGTCCAGCGAGCGCCAGTAGCCGCCATGGATGAACACCACCACGGGCGAGCCGGGCCGGGCTGCGGGAAAGGCGTCCAGGGTCTCGCCGGGCTGCTGGCCGTAAGGCACGTCCAGCTCGCAACTCAGTGCCTTGCGCGCCTTGAGCGACTGCTGCTGCCAGCTGGCCAGGTGCTCGGCAAATGCGGGCACCAGGGCGCGGTTGTTGTACATGCGGTCCAGCCAGGCAGGATCGTTCGGCCTCATCGGTGCTCCGGGGTTGCTTTAAAGGACGCATGTTGGCATGCCGACTGCCGGGTGCGCGCCTGAGCTTTCCCTAGGCCCCGGCTCGGGCTTGGTCGGGGTGCTACCCTGCCGCCTTTTGCCGCAGGTGAACCCGAAGAATGAACGCTGACAAGAAAAACACACGCATCGCCCTGCTGGGCACCGGCAAGATGGGCCTGCCCATGGCCCGGCGCCTGTGCGAGGCCGGGTTCGAGCTTCACGTGTGGAACCGCACCCGCGCCAAAGCCGAGCCGCTGGCAGCCCTGGGCGCCACGGTGCACGACCAGGCCGAGCAGGCCGCCGCCGCCGCGCCCGTGGTCGTGGGCATGCTGGAAAACGGCCAGGTGAACGCCGAGGTGCTGTTCGGCCAGGCACCGGGCACGGGCGCGGCCCGCGCCATGCAGCCGGGCGCGCTTTTCATCGACATGGCTTCCATCCAGCCTCGGCAGGCGCGCGAGCACGCGCAGCTTCTCAAGGCGCTGGGCGTGCGCCAATTGGATGCGCCGGTCTCGGGCGGCACCGTGGGAGCCGAGCAGGGCACGCTGGCCATCATGGCCGGGGGAGACGCTGCCGACTTCGAGGCGGCGCGGCCCGTGTTCGCACCACTGGGCCGGGCCACGCACGTGGGCCCCGTGGGAGCGGGGCAGCTGACGAAGCTGGCCAACCAGATGATCGTGGGGATCACCATCGGCGCAGTGGCCGAGGCGCTGCTGCTGGCCGCGCGCGGCGGTGCCGACATGGCCAAGGTGCGCGAAGCCATGATGGGGGGCTTTGCCGACAGCCGCATCCTCCAGGTGCACGGCCAGCGCATGGTCGAGCGCGACTTCGCGGCGCGTGCGCGCATTCCCATTCAGCTCAAGGACATGCGCAACGCGCTCGCCACGGCCGCGGAGCTCGACTTCGATGCGCCCATCACCCAGCTGTTCGAAGGGCTTTACGCCAGCGCGGAGGCCCAGGGTTTCGCGGACCTCGACCACTCGGGCCTGTTCGCCGAACTGGCCCGGCGAAACGGCATGCAGTGACATCCGGCAGCCGTAGGCCACGGCTCGGTTGAGTACGAGGGGGTTGAGTACGAGGGGCACGCCACCATCGCCCGCGCCTAGGGTTGGAGGAGCGTGTTCAAGCTGGGGAAACGCAAGCGGTAAGTAACAGCGGAATGCCACGCTGGGTGCGACCCGAATGCACCAGCAAGTTCGCCAGCGAGTTCACCAGGGCGAGCATCAACGCGTGCATCAGCGCGTTGCACCCGCAGAGTGCGGAAGCGGCATCAGTAGCCGGTCCGCCAAAGGTCAGCACACGACCCAAAGAAAAACCGTCCGCAGGTCGAGTGCCTGCGGGCGGTTTCATTTGGGGCTCGCTGAAGAAGGGCTATCGGCGAAAGGGCCCAGCCGCCACAGCCCCAGGGGCTGCTCCTCGCAAGAACCCAGCCCACGGGCTTTCACCCCGGGCCGGGCCGCCCGCTTCAGCGGACGAACTTGCCCGGCTTGCGTGCGCCGTCGCGGGCGAAGCTCTTGACGCCTGCGGGTTTGGCGAAGTCCGGGCGGGGCGCAAAGCCTTCGCTGCGGGCATCGAAGCGCGGATCGAAGTCGCGGCCTGGGCGGGGGGGTGCGCCCTTGCCCGGGAAACCGGCCGGGCCACGGGCTGCAAAGCCGTCGTCGCGGCGCGGGGGGCGGCCTTCGAACTTGCGGTCACCGAAGCTGCGATCGCCAAAACTGCGCTCACCGAAGCCTCGCTCAGCGCCTTGCCGGTCACCGTGAGGGCGCGGTGCGGACTGGCGCGGGTCCTGGCCGCGATCGCCAAAGCCCTGCTTCTGGAAAGGCGCGCCATCGTCGCGGCGCGGGCGGGGCGCAAAGCCCTCGCGCGGCGCGCCCTGGCCGCCGTCAAAACCGCCGCCTTGGCCGCCACCGAAGCCACCGCGCGGTGCGCGGTCCTGGCCCCAGCCGCTGCCCTGGCCACGCGGGCCGCGGTCGCCGAAGCGGCCGCCGCGGGCGTTGCCGCGCTGGGGACGCTGCTCGAACGCCGGGAAGCGCTGCTGCGGCTCCAGGCCGGGAATGGCCTCGGCCTGCAGGCGCTGCTGCGTGTACTGCTCGATGTCGGCGATGCGGCGGCGGTCGCGGAACTCGGCAATGGTCACCGCCTGGCCGCTGCGGCCGGCACGGCCGGTGCGGCCGATGCGGTGCACGTAGTCCTCGGCCTTCATGGGCAGGCCGAAGTTGATCACGTGCGTGATGGTGGGCACGTCCAGGCCGCGGGCGGCCACGTCGGTGGCCACCAGGATCTGCACGCGCGCATCGCGAAACGCTGTCAGGCGCCGGTTGCGCAGGCCCTGGCTGAGCGCACCGTGCAGCGCCACGGCATGGAAGCCGTCCTGCACCAGGTCATTGGCCAGGCCATCGCATTCCACCTGCGTGGAGGCGAACACCACGGCCTGGTCGACCGAGGTGTCGCGCAGCCAGTGGTCCAGCAGCTTGCGCTTGTGCTCGAGGTTGTCGGCCCAGTGCATCACCTGCTTGATGGAGGTGTGCTTGTCCTGGGGCGAGTCGATCTGGATGCGCTGCGGCTCGCGCATCACGCGCGAGGCCAGCTGCATGATGCGCGGCGCAAAGGTGGCGCTGAACATCATGGTCTGCTGGCGGCCGTTGGTGAGCTCGTGGATCTCGGCCAGGTCGTCGGCAAAGCCCAGGTCCAGCATGCGGTCGGCCTCGTCAACGACGAGGAAGCGCACCTGGTCGAGCTTGATCTGCATGCTGCGCTGCAGGTCCAGCAGGCGCCCGGGCGTGGCCACCACGAGGTTGGCGTTCTGCAGCTTGGCGATCTGCAGCTGGTAGGGGATGCCGCCCACCACGTTGGCAATGCGCAGGCCCTTGCAATGACGCACCAAGTCGATGGCGTCGGCGCACACCTGCTGCGCCAGCTCGCGCGTGGGGCACAGGATGAGCGCGCCGGGCGCTGCCGCCTTGAAGTGACGGGGGTTGGTCGGATCACGGCGCTTGGGCTTCTTGGCCGGCACCTCGCCGCGGGCCAGGGCCTCGGCCGTCAGGCGCTCGGCCTCGGCACGCTCCTGGGCCTGCTGCTCGCGCTGCTGGGCCAGCAGGGTGTGCAACACAGGCAGCAGGAAGGCGGCGGTCTTGCCGCTGCCGGTCTGGCTGGAGACCATCAGGTCGGTGAAAGGAGCCTGGCCTTCCAGGCCCGCCATGGCGCGCGGAATGCTGGCCTGCTGGACGGCGGTGGGCGCGGTGAAGCCCAGGTCGGCCACGGCCTGCAGCAACTCAGCGGCCAGACCCAGGGCCGCGAAGGCCTCGTTCTGGGGCTGTGCCGGGGCAGCGCTCGGCTGGACCTCGGCAGGCACCGGATCGGCAGCGGTCGTCAGGGGGGAGGTCGTGGCCAGGTCGGCCTCGGGCGCGACGAGGTCGCGCGCTTCAAAAGCATCGGTCATGTGTTTCTCACAGAAGCGTCCGCACGCCCGGCTTGTGGCGGGGCGAGCAGCAAGGCACCCTCGCGGCGCGAAGGGGACTCGTTCGTGGTTAAAAAAACATCAACCACCAACGAAATGACGAAACCGGGGAATCGTCTGGGCGCGCTGTTTGCAACCGTGAAGGTCGGCGCCCGTCCATGTGAGGCAGATGTGCAAAGCGCCCCGGTGTGCGGAGCGCAGATGCGGATTATGGCACGGCCTTCGGGTTTTCACCAGGGATTGCGGCCCAGGCCACCCAACACTTGGCCTGGAGGGCCGGTGGCGCCCTGCCCCGCCCTGCCCCGCCCCGCCCTGCCCCGACCTGCCCCGACCTGCCCCGACCTGCCCCGACCTGCCTCGACCTGCCTCGACCCTACCTCGCCCCTACATACCCCGCCCACAGCCCGCCCCTGCTCCGCCGCCCACGCCGCCCACGCCCCCCACGGCCCCGCACTGGCTTTGCGCTTGGCGCCGGCGGGCGCGGGCCAGCGTTCCTAGAAGGCGCCGGCCATGAGTTACCACCTCGTCTGGTTCATGCGCGACCTGCGCTGGCAGGACCATGCCGCCCTGGCCGAGGCCGGCCGCCTCGGGCCGGTGCTGTGCCTCTACGTGGTGGAGCCTTCGCTCTGGCGCGCTCCCGATGCCGCAGCCCAGCACCTGGGCTTCATCCGCGAAAGCCTGCGCGACCTGCACCTGGCCCTGCGCGCCCGGGGCGGAGGCGTGCACCTCATGGTGTGTGAGGCGGTCGAGGCGCTCTCGCGCCTGCACGCCGCCCGGCCGTTTGCGAGCCTGCATTCGCACGAGGAAACGGGGGGGGAGCTGAGCTACGCCCGCGACCGCGCGGTGGCGCGCTGGTGCCGCGCGCACGGCGTGGCCTGGCATGAGCACCGGCAGTTCGGCGTGCAACGGCGCCTGGCCTCGCGCGACGTGTGGGCCGCGCAGTGGGAAGCGCACATGGGCCAGCCGCAGGTGCAGCCCGGGCCACTGGTGTTCGCTCCTGCGCCCTGCCCGGCCGATGCCTGGCCCTCGGCCGAGTCGCTGGGCCTGCACCCGCACGACCCACCGCAGCGCCAGCGGGGGGGCCGCAACCAGGGCATGGCCCTGCTGCAGGATTTCCTGGACGAGCGCAGCCGGCGCTACCGGGGCGGCATCTCATCGCCGCTGACGGCACCGCAGGCGTGTTCGCGCCTGTCGCCCTACCTGAGCCACGGGTGCCTGAGCCTGCGCGAAGTGGTGCAGGCCACACAGGCTCGGCTGTTCGCACTGCACGAGGCTGCCGATGCGCGCCAGCGGGGCCTGGAAAACTTCATGAGCCGGCTGCACTGGCACTGCCACTTCATCCAGAAGCTCGAGAGCGAGCCCGAAATCGAGTGGCGCAACATGCACCGCGGCTACGACGGGCTGCGCGAGCACGAGTTTGACGAGGGCCATTTCGACGCGCTGCGCCAAGGCCGCACCGGCTGGCCGCTGGTTGACGCGTGCGTGGCCATGCTGCGCGAGACCGGCTGGATCAACTTCCGCATGCGGGCCATGCTGGTGTCGGTGGCATCCTACCCGCTCTGGCTGCACTGGCGGCCGGTGGGCCAGTGGCTGGCCACGCAGTTCCTGGACTACGAGCCCGGCATCCACTGGAGCCAGATGCAAATGCAGTCGGGCACCACCGGCATCAACCTCACCCGCGTGTACAACCCCATCAAGCAGGCACGCGACCACGACCCGCAGGGCCGCTTCGTGCGCCAGTGGCTGCCGGCCATGCAGCGCGTGCCCGACGCCTGGCTCTTCGAGCCCTGGCTGATGCCGGCGGACGTGCAGCTGCGCTGCGGCGTGCGCATCGGACAGGACCTGCCCCTGCCCCGGGTCGACCTGGCGGCCGCCACGCGCGAGGCCAAGGCGCGCATCCACGGCCTGCGCAAAGAGGACGGGGTGCGCAGCGCCAACGCCCACGTGATCGAGCGGCACGCCTCGCGGGCCCATCGGCACATGCTCTCGGACCGCGCGCCGCGCCAGCGCAGCCGGCCGCAGGCCGACACGGGCCAGATGGGCCTGGCGTTCAGCGAGGACTGAGCACCGGCGAGCACTGAGCACCGGCGGGCACACTGAGTACCAGCAGGGACTGAGCACCGGCGAGGGCTGTGCGCCAGCCAAGACCGAGTCGCTCTGGGCCAATGCGAACCGCTTCTGGCCGACGGCCGACTGTTGCATTGCATTACAGACAAGCCGCACCCCTCTTGGCTCTACTGCGAAGATGGCCCGCCCCGGCTTGCTCGCCCTTCCCGCACGCCACACCCACCGACCGCCAGTGCGCCGCGTCCTGCTCTGGCTGGCCCTGGCCTGCCTGCTGCCAGGGCTGCTGGCGACGGCCGCCTTGCTGGCCTTTCAGCACCGCCAAAGCCTGCAGCAGTTGGAACTGCACACCGTGCTCACCGCGCGGGCCCTGGTGCAGGCGGTGGACCACCACCTCTTTCGGGTGCAGGGCACGGCCCAGGCGCTGGCGTTGTCCGAAACGCTGCAGCGCGACGACCTGGCCAGCTTCCACGCCCATGCCCGCGAAGCCCTGCGCAGCATGGGACTGGGCACCAACGTCGTGCTGCGCGACCGCCAGGGGCGGCAGCTGGTGAACACCGCGCTGGACTTCGGCCAGCCGCTGCTGGCGTCGGCCGCACCGCTGCAGGTCGAGGGGGTGTTCGAAACCGGCCGCCCCACCATCTCCAACCTCTTCATGGGACCGGTGCTGCGGCGTCCGCTGGTGAGCGTGGACGTGCCGGTGATGCGCGGGGGCGAAGTGGTCTATGCACTGGGCATCGGCGTGCCCATCGAGCATTTCAGCGACATCCTCACCGCCCAGCAACTGCCCAGCAACTGGCTCACCGGCGTGCTCGACCAGAGCGACACCATCGCCGCCCGGTTGCCGCAGCCGGAGCGCTTCGTCGGCCAGCGGGCCACGCCCTCGCTGCTGCGCGAGCTCGACCGCAGCCTGGAGGGCACCGGCGAAGTGATGGCCGTGGACGGCACCGCCGTGCGCTCCTTCCACAGCCGCTCGCCCAGCACCGGCTGGACCGTGGTCATCGCGATTCCCCGCAGCCAGTTGGTGCAGAGCCTGCTGCGCACCTCGGGCGCCATGGCGGCGGGCATGGCGGTTCTGTTTGCGGCGGGCTGCGTGCTGGCCTGGCTGATCGGCGGGCGCATCGCGCGTTCGTTCCAGTCGCTCTCGGTCCTGGCCGCGGCGCTGGGCGCAGGAAGGAGCCTGCCTGCGCCGGCGCTGCCCATCCAGGAGGCAGCCGACGTCGCCCGCGCCATGGAGCGCGCCGGGGGGCTGCTGGAAGAGCGCGAGGCCACGCTCAAGGACAGCGAAGCCCGCTTCAAGGGCCTGGCCGACAACATGGCGCAGCTGGCCTGGATGTCGGACCGCCACGGCCAGGTGCTGTGGTTCAACCAACGCTGGTACGACTACACCGGCGGCAGCGCACAGGACCTGCTGGACCACCAGTGGCTGCGCCACCTGCACCCCGACCACGCCGGCCCCGTGCGCCAGGCCCTGGAGCAGCACATGCAGGACGGGCAGGCCTGGGAGGACAGCTTTCCCATGCGCGGGCGACAGGGCGAATGGCGCTGGTTCCTGTGCAGCGTCACACCGCTGCGCGACCGCGCCGGGCGGCTCACGCACTGGTTCGCCACCTTCACCGACATCACGCCCCAGCGGGAGAACCAGCAGGCCCTGCAGGAGGCGCACCAGCGCAAGGACGAATTCATCTCCATCCTCGCGCACGAGCTGCGCAATCCGCTGGCGCCAGTGCGCACCGCGGTCGAGATCCTGAGCCGCACCGCACCGGCCGAGCCGCGCCTGATGCGCGCATGCACCGTGATCGAGCGGCAGGTCACGCACATGGCCCGGCTGATCGACGACCTGCTGGACGTCGCCCGCATTGCCAACGGCAAGCTGGCGCTGCACCTGAAGACCTGCGACGTGGCCACCATCGCCCGCCACACGGCCGAGGACTACCAGCTGAGCATGGAAACCGCCGGCCTGGGATTTGAGATCCGCACACCGGCCGAGCCCGTGTGGGTGCAGGGCGACCCGGTGCGCCTGGCGCAGATGGTCGGGAACCTGCTGAACAACGCGGCGCGCTTCACCGAGCGCGGTGGCCATGTGGCCGTCGAAGTCGAAGTCGGCGCCGAGGCCGGCCAGCCCCAGGCCGTGGTGCGCGTGATCGACAGCGGCGTGGGCATTTCGGCCGAGCTGATGCAGCGGCTCTTCGACCCCTTCAGCCAGGCCGCACAGGACCTGGCGCGCTCCAAGGGCGGGCTGGGCCTGGGTCTGGCGCTGACCAAGGGCCTCGTTGAACTTCACCAGGGCAGCCTCGCGGTGCAAAGCGCAGGCCTGGGCCAGGGCGCCACCTTCGTCCTGCGCCTGCCCCTGCACGCCAGCGCACCTGTCGACGAAACACCGCACAAGGCGGCCTCACCGCACCGGCCGCGGCGGGTGCTGGTGATCGAGGACAACCAGGAC
>CAYVGD010000042.1:0-13690 GCA_964450095.1 uncultured Polaromonas sp. | reverse complement strand
ATCGTTTCGACCCGTAGGTGGGCGGCTGTGGAAGGACCCAACCCGGGGGGGTGTGTGGTGGTGCCTCATGCCAGGCCCGCCTTGCGCAGGTAGTACGCGGCCTCGCGCTCGAAGATCTGCGGGAACCTGTCCTCCAACGTCTTGACCACGCGCGCGTTGATACGTTGGGTGTTGAACATCTGCGCCACGTCGATGGTCTGCAGCGCCTTGATCGGCAGCCTGGGTTTGCCGGTGCGGATGAATACGGTGCGGCCGGCACTGGCGATGAACGCGCCGGGGATCAGCTGGCGCGGGCCGCCACGCTTGATCTTGAACGTCACGCCGCGGGCCGTTTCTCGGGCGCCGAAGTTGATCAGGTTCAGGCTGCGCCCGCGCTTGCTGGGCGACTCCAGCGTGGCCTCGACGCCGAACAACCCAGCACGAAAGCTGGCCCGCTTGACCACCAGAGCGGCGTTGACCTTGGCGGCCGGCAGCACGAACTCCTGGCGGATCTCCCGGCTCATGGCCGTCTTGGCAATGGCCATCGTGGCGTTGACCGAGCGCACCAGCGCCTTCTGGGCAATGTCCTTGCTCAGGCTGTCCAGCTTGGCCTGGACCTGCGGAAAGTTGGTTGTGATGCTGATCTGCATATCAGGCGACCTCCGGTCTTGTCCACACCACCACCCATCCATCATCAATTACGCAGTTACGCTGGGTTACGCAGGTGGAAATATGCGTAACCTGAGCATTGGTGCGGGGAGTTACGCGGTTACGCACTTTTCTGGAAAAGGATCGGAGTGCCCCATTTGCTTGTTGGAAAGCCAGCCGCGCTCTCACATACGTGCGCGTGCGAGGATGCGTAACCGCGTAACTGGCCGCGCCAGTACTGGGGTTACGCACTTTTCGGGATGCGTAACCGGTGCGTAACCGCGTAACCCGGGGGGCGGGCCTCATGCACTGCCTCCGTCGAGGTGGGTGGGGTTGTTCTTGCGGATCCAGGCGGTCAGCGCGTCCTCGAATGCCTCGATGGCTTCGCTGGCGTAGACCGTCCAGCTAACATCGGGGGGCGGGCTGGCCAGCACCCACACCCGGGTGCTGGTGCCGTCGATGAGCTTGCACACCTTGACGGATAGGCGATCGGCGGCTTGGCGCTGGCACAGCCGGGTGAACACCGGCTTGGTCATCGTGAAGCGCTCGCCTTCCATGCTGGCCCAGCGCCGGTAGGCCCGAAACGCCTGGTCGGAGCTGCAGGTGCGCAGCGGCAGGCCGGCAATGTCGCCGCGCAACCAGTCGCGCATAAAGCGCTCCGGGGACAGGCGGCCCAGCTCGATGAGGTCTTCCTTGGCCTTGGTCATGGGCGGCGGCAGCCACCACTGCCAGGCCGACAGGTCGCGCGTGAGCAGCTCGTGCATCAGCGCCGCCGCGCCGCCGTCGCGCCGCCAATGGGCCATGGCCTCGTAAAGCGCCGACTCGCCGCGGGCCGCCGTCCACACCACCAGGTAGCGCCGGTCGGTGTTGTCCAGGGCCAGCGGCTGCGTCTCGTTGGACAGGAACACGATGTTCATGCAGTTGCGCTCGCTGCGCAGGTTCATGAACTTGGTGGCGATGTTCACGTCCTTGGACGTGATCAGGGCCTTGAGCACGCCCTTGTGGTGGCGCATCTCCTGGCGGCTGACCACCTCATCGCCGATGACCATGGTGCAGCCCGACTGCCAGTCGTTCCACTGGCTCTCAAGCTCGCGCTGGCCGACGACCTTGCCATGCCGGCCGTGGATCTCGGTCAGCGTCTCGAAGATCATGTTCTTGCCTGAGCCTTCCTCGCCGTGAAAGACCAGGGCGGTGGGCATCTTGTGGCCCGGGTGCTGCAGCGGGTAGGCCAGCCAGTTAAGCACGTAGTCCTTGACCAGCTCGTCGCCGCTGACCAGGTGCTCGAGCACGTCGTGGAACGGCGCGGTGTCACCTTGCTTGGGCTGGACGCCCCAGCCGTGGAACAGGTTCACGCACTCCGGGGCGCAGGTCTGCGACGGATCGAACACCACCTGCTCGGGCATCACCATGCGGCGCTTGGCCGAGCCCATCCACAGCTTGACCGCATCGTGGCCGAAGGTGTGGCGCAGGTGCGAGATACGGATTGGGATCTTGCGCACGCAGTCCCAGGCCACCTCGGAGCCGTACTGGTAGGCAAACTCCTTGAACAGGGTGTTCAGGGCGTTGCCATCGAGGATCGGCTTGCGCTTTTCGCGTCGCCTGGCGGGCGTTCGCCCCCCCTCCCCGGCGGTGCTGCTGGCGCCCGCATCAATGTCCAGGGTGGAGGTGTCGTAGGTCATCGTGATCAGCTGGGCGGCCTCAGCCATAGCGGGCCACCTCGTTCAATGCATCCAGGGCAACCTGCAGCTGGCTGGCCACCTCGGCCAGGCCCTCGAGGCGATGCAGGTCGTTGAAGTCGGTGTCGCCGTCGCCGCGGGCGGCAGCGCCGGGCGGCGTGGCTTTGCGAAACACCGGCGAGGTCCGGCACACCAGGCGGCCGCCGGCCTCCATGACCGACTCCATGGCCAGCTGGGCCTGGATGGCGCCGATGTTGGTGGGCATCCCGCCAATGCGGGTCTTCCAGTCGTCGTCCGCGCAAATCAGGATCGGGCAGGTGGGCAGCGACTTGTAGATCGCATCGCAAACGGTCGGCAGGTTGTAGGCGTCAAACGCCACGAACACCGGCACCCGGCGCTCAAGCGCCATGCGGATGCTCATGCCGGTGGCATAGCCCTCGCACACGATGACAGGCTGGTCGACCACTGACAGGCCCAGGCGGCAGGCGGTGCCGGCCTTGGCCATGCCGGGCGTGAAGCGCTTGGAGCCATCGGCGCGAATGACCTGCAGGCCCTTAAGACTTTGCTCGCGCGGCAGGTCGTAGCGCAGCATCGGCACCAGGATGTCGCCCTGCTCGGTGTAGCGGATGCTTTCTGCGCCCTCGAGGCCCTTTCGCACCAGGTAATCGCTGGTGCCTTCGCGCAGGCCGGCGCGCCAGGCCGCCAGCGCCATGTCCTCGGCGCGCTGGGCCTGGGCCTGGCGCTGGGCCTGCTCGCGCTGGGCCCGCTCGGCGCGCTCCTGGCGCCGCCTGGCCAGCTCGGCGGGGTCGGGCCGCTGGCCAGGCTCGAACTGGTAGCCGCCGTCTCGGGCCAGCTTGATCAGCGTGCCGATGGTGTAGCCGGCGCCCTGGCGTGATCGAAAGCCGCGCCACGAAGCACTGCAGGCGCGACGGTCGTAGTTGCGGGCGTCTTGCGACCAGCGGTCCCAGGCATCAAATCCCTCATCGCCGAATTCGCTTTTGAGCGCCATGCCCACGGCCAGCCAGGTCTCGCGATCTTCGTTGCCGGCGACGAACTGCAGCATCGACTCGACCATGCGCAGGTCGATCGGTGCGCGCTCGGTGGGCCGTGCCACCGCACTGGTGCTCACGTGCGCCTCCGCAGCTCGAGGACCTGCGCATCGACCAGGCGATCGCTGCCGTAGCGGCGCTGCATGCCTTGCTGGCACAGCAAGGTCAGGGCCTGCTCAAACGTCATGCCGCGGGCCAGCGCCACGGCCTCAATCATTTCGCGCTCGCGGTCGCTCAGTTGTGTTTCTTGTTCTTGCTGCATCGCTGGTGGGGCAAAGGTGAAGACGGCCAATCAGGCAGACTTTTTGAGTCCTTCTTTCTTCACTTTTTTCGCCCTCGCAATGCCAACAAAGCATCAGCACAATCGGAGCCATGCAGCACTTCGATTGCCTCTTGAACCACGATCTCGCGCACGGCAGTACCTTTTTGCTCGCCGCGAAACTTGCACAGCGCATTGAGCAATGCGGCCTCGTAGTCGGACAGCAGGATCTTCACTTGATGCTTTCGGATGTGGGCGGGGTCGTCGTACATGACACGCGGTCTCAGGAAGAAAAAGACCCGCTGCAGGCAGCGGCGGGCAAACGCTCGATCGGGGAAACGCAGGACGGCTGGCCAGGCAGGGCAGCCGGCAGGCGGGCGGCCAAGTCCGGCCAAATCGCCTCGGCATCCTTGGGACGCAGCTCGCGCCGGGTCACTTGGCCGGCCGTGAGCCGCTCGATGGCCAGGCACAGCGACGGATGCATCCGTCGGTGTCCATAGGCGCAGTTGCGCAGATGGCCCACAGTGGTACCGGCCGAGGCGGCAAAATGCTCGCGCTCCGCAGGAGTAAGTGAACGGAAGAAAGCCCGGAAGTCCATACCCCGGGTTATACCGACTGGTAAAACATCTTGTCAATACCAAACGATAAAATGAGCATGCAACCCTTGGGTCGCATGTCGCTAAAGCTGATTCGCATCGAGCGCCTGAAGGAATTCATGGCGCGCAAGGGCATTTCCGGTCCGGTTGCTCTTGGGAAAGCCATCGGCAAATCGACAGCACAGGCAGCCAATTTGCTCAGTGGGGTCGCCTCGTTCGGTGAAAAGGTTGCGCGCTCGATCGAAGCCACTGCGGGGTTACCCGACAGGTGGCTTGACACGCTAGACGATGTTCAAAATACTCAGCCTGGTCCTCTAATTCGCGGCCAAGTCCCGCTTATTTCAGCAGTTCAGGCGGGTATGTTTAAAGACGTCGTTGACAACCTTTTGCAAGATGATCAGGACTACGAGATGGTCCCGGTCACGGTGCCGGTCAATCGCCACACCTTTGCGCTGCGGGTGCAAGGCGACAGCATGGAGCCCAACTTCTCCGAAGGCATGGTCGTCATCGTCGAGCCCGAACTGGACCCGGTGCCGGGCGATTTCGTCATCGTGCGCAATGGAGACGCCGAGAGCACCTTCAAGCAGCTGATCAAAGACGGCCCGGACTGGATGCTCAAGCCCATGAACCCGCGCTACCCCATCAAGGAGCTCGGAGAGGCGCAGATCGTGGGCGTGGTGCGCGCGGCGATGCAGAAATTCCGGTAGCCGGCACATGCGCCGCCTGAGCTCTTGGGCCTTGCTGGCCAGCGCGCTGAGCATCGCAGGCTGCGCGGCTGTGACGCCCGAGGACTTGGCCCGCCAGTCCGACCATGTGCTGGAGTTTTCTGCACCGGCGCCGGCGCCCGCCACTTACCGCCGCCTGGTCACTGGCCTGCGCGAGTGCTGGTTCAGCGCCAACGTCCGCGTGGATGCCGACTACTTTAGCGATCTGCAATCCGGGCGTATCTCGGTGGGCTCGAGCGTTGCGAGCATCACCTTTTTGACCATCAAAATCGACGCGGTCGGACCCGACGCCTCCGCCGTCAAAGCGCACTACTCAAGCGCCGGCTCTGCCAAGCAATGGCGCGAGAGCCTGATCCCCTGGGCTCAGGGCCAGCCTGGCCACTGCATGGCCCGCGAGATCCGCGGGGCCACGCCCCTGTTTACGCCAAACTGACAGCATCGGGCCGTGCCAACGCGCGCACTGAGGCGCCATCTGGCCAGCGCCAGCTCAGTCACCGCTGACTGCAACTTTTGCAAGATTTCATGCATCCGCGCATTGCAATTGCAAGGCTGCGCTTTAAAAATTTATCGAACGGTTGACGATTCTTTTACCATTTGATAAATTTCGCTTGAAGGTCCATGGTGGACTGCGGAGCGATGAAATGCAGACCCGAAAGTTAGATCGCCTGATCTTTGTTGAATGCCTCATTGAACTACAGGCCTCGCGCGACGCTATCTATGCGCACTACAGCAAGCTGTGCGTGCAGCAGACCAATCGATTCCTCGACTCCAGGCAAAAGCTGATTGATGCCTTGTGGCACGGCTTCTTTGCGCTGCACACGGAGTGCAAGCAACACGCAGAGCGCGTACGCGAGCGCGGCCAACTGCTGTTTGCCTGGGAAGCAACCACCGTCCTGCAGCGGGAGGTCGCATGAGCGCCGCCAAGCACACGCCAGGGGCGTGGCAGGCCCGCGAGTGGAGCTGCCACGCGAAGACAACCGTGGCGGTTGACGACCCTAGCTGGGGCGTGACCGGCGTGCGCGTCGTGGCCGAGTGCGAGACGCCGCAGGACGCGCGCCTGATCGCCGCCGCGCCTGATTTGCTGGAGGCGCTGCAACGCTGCCAGTTGGAATTGCGCCAACTGACCTACAAAGACGACCAAATCACCAGAGCACTGGATGCCGCCTACCGCGCCCTTAACAAGGCCACCGGGGAGGCCGCATGAGCCCGCGCACTGCCTCCATGTCGATCACGGCCACTGGCCTGCGCATCGGTATCGCCTACGTGCCGCGCCCCGCGTCGGTTGACGGGGATGCCCAACGCGTTCAGTCGGCGCTGCTTGAGCCGCGCACCGCAAAGCCGCTGCCGATCGCCACGCGCTTGCTGGGCGCGATCTGGAGGTGGCTGTGAAAACAGAAGCACGCTCCTGCGACGACCTGGGTGTGTGCCAGGGCCGCACGCCCAGCTGCAGCTGCTGCAGCGCCTCGCATCACCAGCACGACCAGGTCAATTCGCCGTGGGACTGGATCGAGCGGGTGGCCTTTGCCGCCTTGCTGGCCATCGTCGCCATGTGCGCCGCCGCCTTGGTCGCCACTGCCAGCAACTTCTGGAGGTAATGCCATGCAGGTCATTGCACCGAATCCCACTAAGGTCGACCTGTTCAGCCCACCGTCTGCCGACCGGCTGATGTTCAGCGGCATCCTGGCCCGTGACGCCCAGATCCGCATCAAGCCGGTGGGCCACGACGGCCGCCCGACGCCGGTGCTGTGCCTGGAGCTGCGCGACGTCGGCCCTGGCCAGCACACGCTGCGCGCCGAACAGGTCTACACCGAAGCCACCCGCAAGCACGCCGAGGCCGCTGCAGCCCGCCTGCGCGAGGGCACCCGCGTGAGCGTCACCAGCCCGATCGACCACCTGCGCCTGTCGCTGCCGTGCGTCGAGTCCATCCACCTCGAGCCTGCGCTGTCATGAACCAGTTCATCATTGGCCTGACCGGCTTTGCAGGATCGGGCAAAGACACCGTACGGCAGATGCTCGAAGAGCAGGGCTTCGTCGGCCTGGCCTTCGCGGATCCAATCCGGCAGATGCTGCGCGAGCTGCTCACGAGTAACGGCATCAGTGACGACTGGATGTACGAGCGCGGCCTCAAGGAGGCGGCGATTCCGGAGCTCGGCGTCAGCTACCGGCAGCTCGCCCAGACGCTGGGCACCGAATGGGGCCGCAGCCTCGATCCGCAGTTCTGGCTGCGCCTGGCCGGCGCCCACATGGACAGCCTGACTGAGGAAGGCGAGACGCACTTTGTCATCAGCGACGTGCGGTTCGCCAACGAGGCGCAGTGGGTCCGCGAGCGCGGTGGCCAGATCTGGCGCATCGACCGCCCAGGCCTGGAGCCGGTCCGGGCTCACCCGAGCGAGCACGCGATCCTGGGCATCCAGGTCGATCAGGTCATTGACAACAGCGGCGACCTGGACCACCTGGCCGACCGCGTGGGCCAGGCGCTGGAGGCCTTCGCATGAGCCGGGTGCGCTTCATGAGGGCGCCCAGCAAGCCGGTGGACCTGCTGGCCCGCAACCCAATCTTCAAGGCGATGGGCCGCGCACCGATGGCCCCGCACAAGCAGCTCGACCTGGCATTGGCCGCCCGCCTGGCCTTCGAATCGATCCAGCGCGGCCGAGCTAGCGAAGCCGACCGCGACACGCTGGCCTGCATGGTCAACGTCGTGATGGTCCTGGCCGAAAAGCACTGCAGCCAAGTCGAGCTCGATGCCGCCTTGCTGGCCCAGCGCGCCCTGCTGCGCGGAGATGGCCGGGTGCTCGAAGGCGCGCGCTGGAACTTCGATGGTGAGGGCCGCCGGGCCCTGCTGGACATCCTGGACATCCACGAGCAGCAGATCGCCGCACTGGGCCAGACGGCCATCACCGAGGCGCTGCTCGAGATCCGGGCCCGGATGGACCGCGGCCAGGTGCACCAGGTCGTGCTCGAGGAGGCCACTCGATGAGCCGCCACTTGTGGACGCACGCCGAGCTGCAGCTGCTGCGCGAGCTCTATCCCGACATGCACACCGATGACGTGGCCGCCCTGCTGCAGGTCCAGATGCGCCAGGTCTATGGCGCGGCCAGCCGGCTGGGCCTGCATAAGACGCCGGAATACAAGGCCAGCGTCACCTCGGGCCGAATCCAGCGCGCCCAAAACGACCCGCGCATGCGCGTGACGCAGTTTCGTCCAGGCTCGCAGCCGTGGAACAAGGGCCAGCGCTTCGAGGCTGGTGGCCGCAGCGCGCTGACCCGGTTCAAGCCGGGCCACAAGGGCAGCCGGACTCAGCCGATCGGCAGCTACCGCCTCGATGCTCAGGGCCTGCTGCAGCGCAAGGTGGCCGATACGCCGGGCCCAAACCATCTGCGCTGGCGCGGCGTGCACGAGCTGATCTGGATCGAAGCCCATGGCCCGGTGCCGGCCGGCCATGTCGTGTGCTTTCGGCCAGGCCAGCGCACCAACCGGCTCGAGGAGATCACGCTCGAGCGCGTCGAGTGCCTGAGCCGCGCGCAGATCGCCAGGCGCAACCACCCGGCCAACAAGTCGCCCGAGCTCGCCCGCCTGGTGCAGCTTAAGGGCGCCATCACCCGTCAAGTCAACCGCATCGCGCGCGAAGCCGCGCAGGAACAACCCGCATGAGCAACCCCCACATCAATACCCTGCGCCAGCAGCTGCTGGCCACACTGGCCGACCTGCGCAACCGCGACAACCCAATGGAGCCTGACCGGGCCCGGGCCATTGCCCAGGTGGCCGGCGTGCTGGTCGACTCGGCCAAGGTCGAGGTTGACTACCTGCGGGCCACCGGCCAGGACCGCGCCGACTTCATGGAGGCGCCGGCGCAGATCACCACCGATGCGCTGCCCAACGGCATCAGCGCCATCACGCGCCACCGCCTGCAGGGCTGACATGACGGACCTGGCCCTTCTTGCCGCCCAGCTGCTGCGCGATGCCGCACGCCGGCCGGCACCGGCACAACCCAAGCCTGACGCCGCCGGCCAGCGCGGCCAGGTCAACGCACGCAGCAACGCCACATCATGAGCGCACGCACCTACAAGCCGCAGCCTGGCACCCTTCCTGCCAAGGTGCTGGGGCACCTCAAAGCCCTGCCAGCAGGGGCCCGCCTGAGCACCGACGAGCTGGCCCACCGGGTCGACACCGACAAGTCCTCGCTGGTGCAGGCCATGAAGACGGCCCGCGCTGCCGGCGCGGTGCAGGCCGTGCGCGACGCGGGCCTGCTGTGGTGGTCGATCGGCACTGGCAAACCGGACCTGCCCGGCGTGCCGGCCGAGGAACTGTCCGATCACGGGATCCAGGCCGCAGCGGCCAAGCCAGCCGCGCCGATCGAGAAGAAGCAGCACTTTTGCGCTGGCCTGTTCACCGACGGGACGCTGCAGGTCGAGCTCGACGAGCGCTCGTTCACCTTGGGCCCGCAGCAGGTCCAGCAGCTGCGCAGCCTCCTCAAGAGCTGGTCAACCTACGAGCAGAGCGTTGCCAATGGATGACTCTGATCGCGCTGACGCCGAGATCGAGCGCAGCTTGGCCGAGGCCCTGCGCCGCGCCCGCCAGCAGCTTAAGCCCGGGGTGCCGGGCGACTGCGACCTGTGCGGCGAGTGGTGCGGCCGCCTGGTGGCCGGCGCCTGCGCCCGCTGCCGAGACAAATACAAACTGCCCTGAGGAAAAAATGAGCGAAGCACAATTGATCCTGCGCCGCCTGGACCTGCTCGAAATGAACCTGGCCCGCTTGGTGGGCTCTCGGCTGACTCGCGCTCAGGTGTGCGAACGGCTAGACATCCACAGAAACACCTTGGCCAACTACATCAAAGAACGCGACTTCCCTACGCCAGGCTCGGACGGGAAATGGTTGCTCTCTGAGGTGCTGGACTGGGAGACCCGGAAGTAGTGCGCAGCAGCGCCGCAATGTCGCTGGCGCTGGGGTTGTAGTACACCAGCGCTTGGTCCAACTTTCGCCAGCCAAACATTTTGCACAGGTCCAGAATGTGCAACTGGCGCGCCAGATTGGTGGCCGCCGTGTGCCGGCTGTCGTGAAACGTAAATCCCTGCAGGCCGGCACGCCCTCGCGCCTTGCGAAACAGCGCATCGAGGCTTTGGGAGTTGACGCCGAACACCTGCTGGTCATCCCAGCCGCGCATGACCTCGATCAATCTCTTGGCCTCATGCGTCAGCGGCACATCGCGCCAGGTGCCGTTTTTGGTCATCGGCAGTTGCACATAGTCCTCGTGCACACGGCCCCAGGTCAGCGAGCACAGCTCGCCGGCGCGCATCCCTGAATTCAGTGCCACCAGGAATGTGACGGCGACAGCTTGGCTGACCGTTCGAACCGGCTGACCGTCCACATAACCCAGTTGCTCGACCATCGTGGCCACCTGCGCCGGCGTGATGACCACCTCGCGATGGTCCGGGTTGGCCGGCTTGCGCATCTCTGAGATTGGGTTGTGACCAATCCATCCCCAGTCGCGCCGCGCCGCCTCGAAGACGGCCGACAGCGTGGAGATGTCGCGCAGCACGCTGCCGCGCGCCACCTTGGCCAGCCTGGCGTCGCGCCACTTGGCCATGTCGACGGCAGTGATCTCGGCCAGCTTTTTCTTGAGCGGCATCGGCCAGTGACCAGGGCCCTCGTACGCCTTGAGGCGGATCAGCTCCTTGGCCCAGCCCTTTTTCTTGGGGGATTCTTTTTCTGCGTATTCGTGCAGCGCATCGAGCAGCGTCTTGACGCTGCCGCCACCGCCAGTGGCCAGCGCTCGCAGCTCCTTGGCGCGGGTCACAGCCCACTCTTCGGCCTCGCGCTTTTTCGTGAACGTCTTGCTGTCACGCTGACCTTTGACCGTGAGCTGGACGCGCCAGCCGTCACCGAAGGCTTTGATGGATGCCATGGGAGAATCCGTGGGAGATTTTTGGGAGATTTTTCAGTTCAAACAGGGGCAAGTGTTGCACATCTCATCAGCTCACGGCGTCGAACTCTCCCCGAAAAATGCACTGTAGTGGGAGGGCTGCACTGTCTTGCACAGTGCTAGTGGTGCCTCGAACCGGCACCGGACATTGGCTTCTGGCGCGGGTTTCCAGACTTTTTGGGAGTTTTTTGGGAGGGCGCATGCACTGCGCCCCCCTCGAACGATGTGCCAATTGTAGGTCGTGGTCGGCCCGCAAAAAAACCCCCGCGACCTTCCCGCCTCGGGGGTGTGAGGGGCCGGGCGGAAGAAACCTGCAAAAACACCCGGCCGAGGAGACACCCTTACGTCATCGCGGCCAGGCCTCGAGCAGCGCCTGGCGCTTGGCCCGCTCGCAGCCGGCCACGCCGATCCAAGCCACAGTCCACTCGGCCAAATCCCGAGCGGTGGCCTCGCTAAGCAGGTCAGTCGGGGTCGCGCAGCGGCTGATCAGGGCCACAGGCGGCGGATCGATCCTGGCGGGCGCAGGCGGCGGCGTCGTTGAGCAGGCGGACAGCAGCAGGGCCCACAGGGCAAGCATCCAGATGCGCAGTTTCACGGTGGACCTCCCGGACGGTAGTGACGATGAAGCGCTCGCGCGACTGCGCCGCGACGGTGTAACGCAGCTCGGCAGCGCGCTGCAGTTCGCGCATGCGCTGCGCCTGGGCATCTGCAGCCGCCATGCCCTCAGCCTGCGCCCGGGCATAGCCGCGGCTGTCGTAGTAGGCCGTCAGTCGCCACCAGCCGCCGAGGGCGGCGAGCGCCACACAGCCGGCCAGGACGATGCGCGACAGCAGGCTCACGACTCGCTCCCGATGACCTGGCCGCGCGCCTGGGCATGAAACTCATCCCAGGTGTGGCGATGCGGGCGGCCCGGGCGCCAGGTGCGGTAGGCGTACAGGCCCCATGCGCCTTCCACATCGTCTATGGCGGGCAAACGCTTGGGATCGGTGAACAGCAGCAGCCGGGCAACGCCGGCAGCCAGCACGTCATCAAGCTCGATCGCGGCATGGATCTCCGGAGGTCGAAACGCTACATTGCGCTTGGCGCATAGCTGCGACAACCAGAACCGGCTTGCGTCGTGCAGAAACACGCCCCACACGCCGCCGCGCGAAGCCTGGGTGCCCAGCTCGAACTGCCAGAAGCCGCGTGCCGGTCCTTTGATGTAGGGATGGCCGGCCACCTTCTGAAACCGGTACATGAAGCGTGACTCTTGCAGTCCAATGGCCAGCAGCATGACGCGAGCCTCCGGCGTGTCCATGGCCGGCGGCAGCATGGCTAGCGCCGGATTGATTGCCGTGCGGCCGATGGATTCGAGCAGGATCATGTCAACCCTCCTTAACGCGTGTTCGAACAATCAAGACCGCAAACCCGGCCAGGACGGCGGTGCCAGACAGGGTCGGCCGCGGCTCGCCCATGAAGATCAGCGCCAGGCCGGGCTCGACGCCCAGTGACATCAGCACCGGCGAAGCCAGCTCGCCGGCGGAGCCCAAAGCCAGCAGCAGCCAAGCGGTGGCTTTCAGTCCATCGACCAGCCGCTCATGCGGCGACAAGCCAGCCGCCAAAGGGCTGCAGCGCTCGAGCTTGTTCATGGCTTCGGCCAGGACCACCAGGGCGGCCACCGAGTGCACCACTTCCAACGCCAGCGTCATTGGTCACCTCGCGGCAGTGCAGCGGATGGCTCTGGGCTGATCCGGCGAATTGCGCTTAGCAGAACCCGCTGGGCGCCGCCGCCGACGGCAAAACTCACACCCAGCATGTACGGATCGGTCAGGCCGGCCAGCAGCGCCACCATTGGCGTCAGGTAGCCGGCCGTCAGGCTGCTGGACAGGGCAACGAACATTCGGCGCAGCGTGGTGCGAATCAAGTGGCGCCAGGTGTCGCCGCTGGCGGGGACCGAGTCGAGCAGCACGATGGCCACCAAGGCGCCGGCAAAACCCGCCACGAGCACGTCCGCGCGCAGGCCCAGCGGAACGCCGAAGGCCGTCAGCGCCGGCACCGCCACGCTGGCCGCAGCGATGGTGACAGTGGTAGTGGCTGTCGGTTCTGCCATCTGCGTTGCCTATGGTTTGGTGCCGCGCCAGCGCAGAATGCTGGCCGCGATGTTCACCACGTTGGCCACCGGGCGGTGATCGCCCTCGCCTGCCCACACCTTGAAGCCGTAGTTCAGGCGAAAGCAAAAGCCCAGCGGCAATTGCGCGGTCAGGTACATCTGCCAGCGCGAGCCACGGCGATTGAGGCTCCAGCCCGCGTGGTCGCGCCCTGTGCGCGGGTCGCCCCAGCTTTGCCAATCGCCGTACTCGCCGGGATGCCAGCGGTGGCCCAGCATCTGCGACAGGCGGGAAGCCCGGTTGCGCCAACCGAGCCACACCCAGCGCGCCCAGAAAGAGCGCCGGTCATGGCCGGGTGCGTAGTAGGTCTCCCCGCCCTCTCGCTGGTCGCCGTTGATCGAAACATCGTTGTCCCACCACACGAACAGGCCAGGCAGATGCTCGGCTTTGCGTGGCACGAACGGCAGCACCAGCAGCATGACGATGGGCGCAAGCAGGTCGGGCAGCAACGCCAGCATGCCGCGCCCTGACGCCACCAACAGGTCACGCGAGGCGTGCCGCTTGGCTTGCGCGGGCACGCCGGGGCGCGTCCACACCATTAGATGCGGCGCGAGGTTCCACGCCGCAATGATGGCCGCAACGGCGTAGATCACGGCTCGTCCGCAGGCAGCGGCTTGTTGCCCTCGGCCAGCCATGCCAGATAGGCCTGGTAGTCAGTGTTGGCGGGGTCGAAGGGGATTGCTGCGCCAT
>CAYVGD010000041.1:1512-13770 GCA_964450095.1 uncultured Polaromonas sp. | reverse complement strand
GCTCGCCGAACTGGAAGGGCCAGTGGAACAAGCAGTGGTTCGGCGTGCGGCGCTTTTTCGAATACCTCGAAAGCAAGGCCTACAAGATGCACATCCGTGTGCTCTTGTCCAAGTACCGCAGCTACACGCCTTGCACCGTGTGCGGTGGCGCGCGCCTGAAGACCGAGGCCCTGCAATGGCGCCTGGGCTCCAAGGCGGCGGCCGACGCGGTGCTGCCCCCGGCGCAGCGCTTCATGCCGGTGGGCGTGAAGTGGCGCCGCGAGCAGCTCGAGGCGCTGCCGGGCCTGAGCCTGCACGACCTGATGATCCTGCCCATCGACAGGCTGCGCCGCTTCTTTGACCTGCTGTCGCCGGAGCTGCATGCCAGCGAAGCCGAGGCCAAGGCGCTCAAGCTGCTGTTCGAGGAAATCCAGACGCGCCTGAAGTACCTGTGCGATGTGGGCATCGGCTACCTCACGCTGGATCGCCAGAGCCGCACGCTTTCGGGCGGCGAGGTGCAGCGCATCAACCTCACGACGGCGCTGGGCACGTCGCTGGTGAACACGCTTTTCGTGCTGGACGAGCCCAGCATCGGCCTGCACCCGCGCGACATGAACCGCATCACGCAGGCCATGCACCGCCTGCGCGATGCCGGCAACACCCTGGTGGTGGTGGAGCACGATCCGGCCGTGATGCTGGCCGCCGACCGCATGATCGACATGGGGCCCGGCCCCGGGGAAAAGGGCGGCACCATCGTCTTCGACGGCACGCCCGAGGAACTGCGCCGCATGGCCACGCTCACCGGCGACTACCTGGGCGGCCGCAAGCAGGTGGGCATGGGCCTGAAGCGCCCGGTCACCGACCACACGCCGCGGCTCATCCTGGAAGGCGCGCGCGGCCACAACCTGCAGAACATCGACGTCGAATTCCCGCTGCAGCGCCTGGTGTGCGTGACGGGCGTCTCCGGCTCGGGCAAGTCCACGCTGATGCAGGACATCCTGGCGCCCGCGCTGCTGCGCCAGTTCGGCAAGGCCACCGAGACGCCGGGCGAGCACGACCGCCTGCTGGGCGCAGACCACCTCAACGACGTGGTGTTCGTGGACCAGTCGCCCATCGGCAAGACCGCGCGCTCCAACCCCGCCAGCTACGTGGGCGCCTGGGACGCGGTGCGCGATTTGTTCGCCGACGCGCCGCTGGCGCGCGAGCGCAGTTATACGCCCTCCAAGTTCAGCTTCAACAGCGGTGACGGCCGCTGCCCCACCTGCGGCGGCTCGGGCTTTGAACACGTGGAGATGCAGTTCCTGTCGGACGTGTACCTGCGCTGCCCCGACTGCGACGGCAAGCGCTACCGGCCCGAGATCCTGGAGGTGACCATCGAGCGGCATCGCGCCGATGGCAAGCTGGTGCGGCTGACCGTGGCCGACGTGCTGGAGCTCACCGTCAGCGAAGCGTGTGAACTGTTCCGCCACGACCGCGAGGTGCTGCGCGCGCTGCAGCCCATCATCGACGTGGGCCTGGAATACGTGAAGCTCGGCCAGCCGGTCCCTACGCTTTCGGGCGGTGAGGCCCAGCGCCTGAAGCTTGCGGGCTTTCTGGCCGGCAAGGGCGAAGGCGCGGCCAAGGCGCCCAAGCTGCCCAGCACCGCCAGCCGCCAGCCGCTGGCGCTGCGCCAGCACCGGGGCACGCTGTTCCTGCTGGACGAGCCCACCACCGGCCTGCACTTCGACGACATCGCCAAGCTCATGCGCGCGCTCAGGAAGCTGCTGGAGGCGGGGCATTCGCTCATCGTCATCGAGCACAACCTCGACGTGATCCGCGCTGCCGACTGGCTGATCGACCTCGGCCCCGAAGGCGGCGAGGGCGGTGGCCTGCTGGTGGCCGAAGGCCCGCCGGAGGAGGTGCGCCAGCATCCCAGCTCCCACACCGCACAGGCGCTGCGCGAATACGCACAGGCCATGGGCGAAGTGCATGGCGCCGGCGAGAAAGCGCCCGTGTACGCCGCAGCGCTCACACCCGAAGAAGGCCGGGCCGCCCAGGCCCAAGCCCAGCCCGCTGCCCAGGCGGCCCGGCGCAGCCAGGCCCCGAACGCGATCCAGATCGTCAACGCCCGCGAGAACAACCTCCAAAGCCTCACGGTGGACATTCCGCGCGGCAAGTTCAACGTGGTCACGGGCGTGTCGGGCTCGGGCAAGTCCACGCTGGCGTTCGACATCTTGTTCAACGAAGGCCAGCGGCGCTACCTGGAAAGCCTGAACGCCTACGCCCGCAGCATCGTGCAGCCGGCCGGCCGGCCCGAGGTGGACGCGGTCTACGGCATTCCCCCCACGGTGGCCATTGAGCAGCGGCTGTCGCGCGGTGGCCGCAAGTCCACGGTGGGCACCACCACCGAGGTGTGGCACTTCCTGCGCCTGTTGTACGTGAAGCTGGGCATCCAGCACTGCGTGCGCGATGGCGCGGCCGTCATGCCGCAAAGCAGCGACAGCATCGCTGCGCAGCTGCTCAAAAACTACCGCGGCCAGCACGTCGGGCTGCTGGCGCCCCTGGTGATCAACCGCAAGGGCGTCTACACGGAGCTGGCCGACTGGGCGCGCCCGCGCGGCTTTTCGCACCTGCGGGTAGACGGCGAATTCCTGCCGACCACGGGCTTTCCGCGCATCGACCGCTTCAAGGAACACACGATCGAGCTGCCCGTGGCCGACTTCGTGGTCGCCCCTGCGCAGGAAGCCGCGCTGCGCGACGCGCTCAAGACCGCGCTGGAGCACGGCAAGGGTGTGGTGCATGTGCTGGCGCCGCTCGATGGCCTCAAAGCCGCGATGGAAGACGGCGAGCCCACGCGCGGCATCGGCCACGTTCACGCGTTTTCCACCAAGCGCGCCTGCCCGGTGTGCGCCACTTCGTACGCCGAGCTGGACCCGCGCCTGTTCTCATACAACAGCAAGCACGGCTGGTGCCCGGACTGCGTGGGCACGGGCGTGGCGCTCACCAAGGAGCAGCGCCGCGCGCTCGACGATTCGGTGCAGGACGACAAGGACAAGGGCCGCGAGCAAAGCTTTGCCGAGCCCGAACTTGAAGACGTTCCAGACGCTGTGTGCTCCGGCTGTCAGGGTACGCGCCTGAACACCCAGGCACGTGCCGTGCGCCTGCAAAGCGCCACGGGCGATTCGTGGTTCATCACCGACATTGCGCGGCTTTCGGTCAGCGACGTGTGCAGCTGGGTCAAGTCCCTGAAGCTCACCGGCCGCGAGGCCGACATTGCGCGTGACCTGATTCCCGAGATCAAGAGCCGACTGGAATTCCTGGAGGAGGTGGGCCTGGGCTACCTCACGCTGGACCGTGGCGCGCCCACGCTCTCAGGCGGCGAGGCGCAGCGCATTCGCCTGGCCGCGCAGCTGGGCTCGAACCTGCAGGGCGTGTGCTACGTGCTGGACGAGCCCACCATCGGCCTGCACCCGCGCGACAACCAAATTCTGCTGGGCGCCTTGAGCAAGCTCAGCGAACGCGGCAACACGCTGGTGGTGGTGGAGCACGACGAGGACACCATTCGCCGCGCCGACCACATCATCGACATCGGCCCCGGCGCGGGCAAGCGCGGTGGGCGCGTGGTGGCGCAGGGCAGCGTGCAGGACCTGGCCGGCAGCAGCGAGTCGCTCACGGGCCGCTACCTGCTGCATGCCATCAGGCACCCGCTGCGGCCCCAGCGCATCACCGACCCTTCCGCCCCCGCTCCCCTCGCGCAGGACAAGGCGGCCACCGAAGGCGCTTCCTCCAAACCCCTGAGCAAGGCCAAGCTAGCGGCCTTGAAGGCCCAGGCACTCAAGGACGGTGCCGCCCAGGCCAGCGCCGAACACAACGCCGCGCCCGCCGCCGCCAGCCCCTACACGCAGTGGCTGCGCGTGGAAGGCGCCCACCTGCACAACCTGCAGAACGTCAGCGTTGGCGTGCCGCTGTTCCGCCTGGTGGCCGTGACGGGGGTCAGCGGTTCCGGCAAGTCCACGCTGGCGCGCGAGGTGCTGCTGGCCAACGTGCAGGCCGCCGTGGCGCAGCGCTCCACTGCCGCCGGCCGCAAGGCCGACGAGGCGGGCCACCACCCCGTGTGGACCGGCTGCGCCGGCGTGAGCGGCTACCAGACGGTGGACCGCGTGCTGGAAGTGGACCAAACACCCATCGGCAAGACCCCGCGCTCGTGCCCGGCCACCTACATCGGCTTCTGGGACACCATCCGCAAGCTCTTCGCCGACACGCTCGAAGCCAAGGCCCGCGGCTACGGCCCCGGGCGCTTTTCGTTCAACACCGGCGAGGGCCGCTGCCCGACCTGCGAAGGCGCGGGCGTGCGCACCATCGGCATGAGCTTCCTGCCCGATGTGAAGGTGCTGTGCGAGACCTGCCACGGCGCGCGCTTCAACCCCGAGACCCTGGCCGTCACCTGGCGGGGCAAGAGCATCGGCGAAGTGCTGCGCATGGAAGTGGACGAGGCCGTGGCCTTCTTTGCCTCCATGCCCAACATCGGCCACCCGCTGCAACTGCTCAAGGACGTGGGCCTGGGCTACCTCACGCTCGGCCAGCCATCACCCACGCTCAGCGGCGGCGAGGCGCAGCGCATCAAGCTGGTGACCGAACTCTCCAAGGTGCGCGACGACATCACCCGCCGCGGCCAGAAGGCGCCGCACACCCTTTATGTGCTGGACGAACCCACCGTGGGTCTGCACATGGCCGACGTCGAAAAACTCATCCATGTGCTGCACCGCCTGGTGGATGCCGGCCACAGCGTGGTCGTCATCGAGCACGACCTCGACCTGATCGCCGAGGCCGACTGGGTGGTGGACCTGGGGCCCAGTGGCGGGGATGCGGGCGGGCGCGTGGTGGCTTCGGCACCGCCGGATGAACTTGTGAGGCTGAAGACGGCGACGGGGGTGGCCTTGGGGCCGGTGCTGGCGCGGGGGTGAAGCGCCACCGCACTCGTGAGATGCGGCCCGCCTTCTTGAGAATGTTTGCTTCGGGCTGCGAGCAGATCTTCCTCGCTGGAGCTTTCCATGCCACCGACCGGCCAAAGGCAGTCGCTGGCAGCCGAGTCTTCACCCGTGGCAGGGCACGCAGCTTGACGGCTCGTGTCCACGACCCATCCCCCGCCGAATGAAGCAAATTCCTCTGTATAGACTCTGGCCATGAAGTTAAGCGCTCGATTGCCCGTCTGGTCGATCATCTGCCCCGTGGCAGCTTGGGTCCTTTTGCTCCTGCAATGGACGGGCCACGGCATCGGGCCTGGAGGGCTGTTGGAGGTCTTTCTGGTCCTGGGCCTGGTGGCCGGCGTTCTCGCGGCCGTCTTTCACGCGGAAGTGGTGGCTCACCGAGTTGGCGAACCTTTCGGCACGCTGGTGCTGGCACTCGCCGTCACAGGCATCGAGGTTGCGCTCATCGTGTCGCTGATGATCGCGGGAGGCGAGGCTGCCAGCGGATTGGCCCGAGATACGGTCTTTGCGTCGGTGATGATCATCCTCAACGGCATGGTCGGCCTGTGCCTGCTCACCGGCGGGCGCCGTCATGGCGAGCAATCCTTTGGCTTGTTCGGTGTGTCGGCAGCCTTGGCCACCCTGGCGGCCATCTCGGTGCTCACCATGGTGTTGCCCAACTACACCACCACCACTTTGGGGCCGGTCTACAGCAGCAGCCAGCTGACTTTCATTGCCCTGGTCTCGCTTGTTCTGTACGGCACTTTCGTGTTGGTCCAGACCGTGCGACATCGGGATTACTTCCTCCCGGTGGCCGCGGAGGCGGACGAGGCTGTGCATGCGCCACCGCCTTCTGACCAGATGGCGGCCCTCAGTGCGGCGCTTTTGCTGGCTTGTCTCTGTGCGGTGGTGTTGCTGGCCAAGACACTGTCGCCTACCCTGGAGAGGGCGGTTGCGAGCGTGGGGGCTCCCAAGACCTTGGTGGGGGTCATCATCGCCTTGGTCGTCCTCCTGCCTGAAAGCATTGCCGCTTACCAAGCCGCGCGGGCCAACCGCCTTCAAACCAGCCTGAACCTGGCTCTTGGCTCAGCGCTGGCCAGCATCGGGCTGACGATACCCGCCGTCGCACTCGTTTCTTTGATGACCGGCTGGACCCTTTCGCTGGGCATTGACGCGAAATCGACGGTATTGCTCGTGCTGTCCTTGTTCGTGGCATCGCTGTCATTGGGCACGGGCCGCACCACAGTGATGCAAGGAACGGTTCACTTGGTGATCTTCGCGGTCTATCTCTTCACCGCCATCGTTCCTTGACCCCACTTCCGAACGGACGACGGGACCGAACTGGAAGATCGAGGACCTGTCTTTTGGGGCTCCACCCGACGAAATACACGCGCAGTTGAACCAGAGGCAAACGCGCGCAGGTGATCAGGCTCCCAACGGCCTCATGGCCAGTGAGCACAGATGGTGTCCCTCTGCACGCGGTCCCTTGCGATGCTGGACGACAGCGCGGTCAGCAGGCCCTTGAGCCGAGTTCAGCCCCTGTCACTGTTTCGTTGGCCCACACGGAACGCTGATCGGACTTTCCATGCGCTGCCAGGGGGCGGGCTCAGCGACGGCTGCAGGCCGAGAGCGCACTGCCGTTATCGCGGCCCCGAAAGTTGGCTGCCGCTGCAGTGTCACCGGGTCGCCCAGGAACCTTTCCAACCGAACTGTCGATCACACCCGGGATGAAGGCCAACGCCAGAGATTGATGTCGCGACATTCGCTGGGCCGGGAAACCCCAGCCGTTCAACCCGTCCGGTGGATCTGCAATGCGCCCTCTTCGCGTCCACACAAAACGGCCCAGGCCGCTCCCCCCTGGCTTCAGCGCCGCCAGGCCGGCAGCTCCCAGTTGCGCCACAGCGCCAGGCCCCGCAGGCCGGCAGTGACGCTCACGCAGGCGAGCAGGGCCAGCCAGCCGGGCAGGCTGGCGTTCCACAGGCCCGCATAGACCCAGCCGCCTGCAAAGGCGCAGACGGCGTAGGGCCGGTGGTCGTGGAAGGCGGTGGGTATCTGGTTGCACACCACGTCGCGCAGGACCCCGCCGAAAACGCCGGTGATCACGCCCATCAACACGGCCACCACGGCCGGCATGTCCAGCGCCAGGGCCTGGTGCACGCCGGTGGCGGCGAACAGGCCCAGGCCCAGGGCGTCGGGCCACTGGATGGCTTTTTCAGTCAGTTCAAAGTGGCGGTGGCGCAGGAAGGTCATGGCCAGGACGCACAGGGCCAGCACGCCCCAGAGCACCTCCACATGGCGCACCCAGAAGAAGGGCCGCTGGTCCAGCAGCAGGTCGCGCAGCGTGCCTCCGCCAAAGGCCGTCAGGAAGCCGACCACGCACACGCCCACGGCGTCGAGGCGCTTGCGCGCAGCTTCCATGATGCCGGCCAGCGCAAAGGCTGCCGTGGCCAGCAGTTCCACCAGCAGGCGCAGGGTTTCGCCCCAGATCGGTACTTGGTTCATGGGCTCATCCTCCTTCGCATGTTCTTGTTCGTGCCGGGGTGTGGCGGCTCTGGGTGCCGACCTTACCGCAACCACCGGCCGCTTGCGGTCGCGCTCGCGGGGCAGCCTCCGGGCGCCAAAGGCTGGGGCTTGCCTGTGGGTCTGCTTGCCTCCGGGCGTTCGGGCTTTCGGGCGTTCGCCGGGGGCAGCTTTGTCCTCTAGACTTCAGCACACCGTCTTGGCAGCGCGCGCAGGTTGCGCTTCGTTCCCCACGGCCGGTACAGGAATTCACGGCGCTGCGTCTGCCGGCCGGTGAACAGCCGGCATGCATGAGCATCTTCCTGCCCCGCGCTCCCCAACCAGCCCCGAGAGACCTTTCTTCACCCCATGGCACCCCGACAACGCCGCATTCTCCAAGCCGTCCTTTACGAGGTGTTCGCCATCGCCTTCGTTGGCCCGGTGCTGAGCTTCGCGTTCGCCAAGCCGGCGACGTCCACCTTCGGGCTGGCCGTGGTCTTGTCCACCGTGGCCCTGTCGTGGAACTACATCTTCAACTGGCTGTTCGAGCGCTGGGAATCGCGTCAGTCGGTGCGTGGCCGGTCGTTTGCGCGGCGGCTGGCGCACGGCGTGGGGTTTGAAGGCGGGCTCACCGTCATCCTCATTCCGGTGATGTCGCTCTGGCTGGACATTTCGCCGTTGGAAGCCTTCCTGGCCAACTTGGGGCTCCTGGCGTTCTTCTTCGTTTATGCGATCGGTTTCACCTGGGCCTTTGACCGTGTGTTCGGCCTGCCGGCCTCGGCGCTCGCACGCAGCGACGGCTGACGGGTACCGCCGGCGCGCAGCCCCCTGCGGCGCGCTCAGGCTCTTGCCCGCACCAGCGGCCACAAGGCCCACACCCCCAGCGCCGGCCCCGGCGCCAGCCCCAGCAGCAGCCAGCCCAGCGGCACATGCGGCGTGAGCGCCACGAACAGCAGGATGCTGGCAATGCTGATGGCAAAGCCGATGCTGTTGGTGAGCGTGAGCACGCTGCCCACGGCTTGCGGTGGGGCGTTGCGTGCGGTCAGGGCCGAGAACTGCGGAGAGTCTCCGGCCACGGTGATGCCCCACAGCATGAGCCACGCATAGAACACGCCGGCGGGCGCGTCCATGAGCCAGGGCGCGGCGAGGCAACAGGCTCCGCTGGTGGCCAGTTGCGCGCCGGCCACGCGGGCGCTGCCCCAGCGGCGTGCAGCATGGCCGCCCACGGCGCAGCCGAGCGCGCCGCCGCCCAGAATGATGAACGCCGCCCACGAAAGCTGCACGCCATCGAGCCGTGTGGCCAAGATCAGCGGCATCAGCACCCACAGCGTGTACAGCTCCCACATGTGGCCGAAGTAGCCCAGCACGGAGCAGCGCACCTTGGCGTCTTGCCACAGCGTGCGCAGGGCCTGCCACTGCAGGGTGCTTGCGCGCTGGGGCGCATGGGGCGCGTCGCCCAGCGCCAGGATCAGCACGCCACCGGCTGCGGCCAGCGCCGCCACGCCCAGCATGATGCTGGGCCAGGGCAGGGCGTTGGCCAGGGCGCGCAGGCCGTGCGCGCTGGCCGAGCCGACGATGAGCGCGCCAATCAGATAGCCCAGCGCCGTTCCCAGGCCGTCGCGGTACCACTGCGCGGCGATCTTCATGCCCACGGGGTAGATGCCCGCCAGGAAAAAGCCCGTGGCAAAGCGCCACAGCAGCAGCGCGCTGAAGTCGCCCACCATGGCCCAGGCGCCCACGGTGCTGAGCGCGCCCGCCATCGAACAAAGAAAGAACACGCGCGGCGCGTTGAAGCGGTCAGCGATGGCCAGCAGCGCAAACACCAGCGTGCCCAGGATGAAGCCGAGCTGCAGCGCCGACGTGAGCGTGCCCACCGCCGTGGCCGGCCAGCCGAAGCTGCGCTGCAGGTCGGGCATGACGGCGTTCACCGCAAACCACAGGGATGTGCCCGCCAGCTGGGCCAGCACCAGCACGGGCAGCACGCGGCGTGGAACGACGCTCATGGGCGGCTCATGCCGGGCAGCGCTGGCGCCTCAGGGGGCCTTGGGGGCCGATCCGTCATTTCGCCTTTGCTCCCGCAGCATGAACAGATAGAGGCCTTCCACCTTTTCGCGGGCCCAGGGCGTCTTGCGCAGGAACTTCAGGCTGGAGTTGACGCTGGGCTCGAACGTGAAGCAGCGCACGGGAATGCGCTGGCCCAGCCCTTCCCAGCCGTAGTGCGCCTCCAGGGCGCGCACCATGGCTTCGAGGGTGATGCCATGCAGCGGGTTGCGCGGTTGCTCGGGGGGTGGCGGGGGCGGGGCTTGCATGGGGAGATTCTGCCTGCGGCGGCCATCTAGGGCTTTCCCCGGTGCGGCGGGTGCGGGCTGCGCGGTTCAATGGACCGTCATCCTGGAGGAGAGCACCCCATGCGCCGTCGCCACATCGTCCAGCTGGCCGCTGCCAGCCTCGCCGCACCTGCGCTGACCGCGCGGGCTCAGGCCTTCCCGTCCAAGCCCATCCGCCTGCTGATCGCCTTCCCGGCGGGCGGGCCGACCGACATCACCATGCGTTCCCTGGCCGACAACGCCAGCAAGATCCTGGGCCAGTCGGTGGTGGTGGAAAACCGGCCCGGCGCGGGCGGCACGCTGCCGGCCCAGGCACTGCAGACCTCGGCGCCTGACGGCTACACGCTGGCACAGATTCCGCTCGGCGTGTTCCGCCTGCCGTACACCACCAAGATCACCTGGGACCCGGTCAAGGACATTGCCTACGTGCTCAACGTCACCGGCTACGCCTTCGGCCTGGTGGTGCCCACCGAGTCGCCCATCAAGACCTGGCCGCAGTTCGTGGCCTATGCCAAGGCCAACCCCGGCAAGCTCAGCTACGGATCCACCGGCACGCTCACCAGCCCGCACCTGACCATGGAACTGATCGCGCAGCAGCTGGGCATCGAGCTGCTGCACGTGCCCTTCCGTGGCAGCGCCGACCTGATGCAGGCCATCCTGGGCGGGCAGATCATGGCGGCGGCCGACTCCACCGGCTTTGCGCCGCAGGTCGAGGCCGGCAAGCTGCGCGTGCTCAACACCTGGGGCGAGCAGCGCCTGGCCAAGTTTCCCGACGCGCCCACGCTTCGCGAGCTGGGCCTGGGACTGGTGCAGACCTCGCCGTTCGGCGTGGGCGCGCCGCGCGGAACGCCCCCCGACGTGGTGCGCCGCCTGCACGATGCCTTCAAGAAGGCGATGGAAGAGCCCAGCTACCAGCAGGCGCTGGCCCGGTACGACATGGTGCCCATGTACATGGGCAGCGAGGCCTATGCCCGCTTTGCGCAGGAGACCTTCCAGCGCGAGAAGGCGCTGGTGGAAAAGCTCGGCCTGGCCAAGCCGAGCTGAGCGCGTTCAGCGGGCCTTGCGGCTTTCAGGCAGCGGCACCATCACAGCCTGCCCGGGTGTGGTGCAGCCCGTGTCGCAGCAGCGGCCGGGCTGGCGGTTTTGGGTGATGGGCCGGTTTTCTTGGCTCACCACGCCGCGCTCGAGCAGGCGCTCGACCAGTTCCACCTTGTTGCCCACGGGGTAGTTGCGCCAGATCTCCTGCTTCATGGCGGCGGGCGAGCCGCCGCCGTGCAGGCTGATGAGCGAATACCAGCCGCCCTGGTAGGAGGCGGTGAGGTCCTCGATGAAGCGTGCGGTCTGGATGCGCTTGTCATAAGGCACGTCGGGGCTGGCCTGCAGCACTTCGGACAGGCGCGCCGCGGTGGCCGGGTTGTGGTCTTCGTCGGGGCCGGGCAGCGCCACGATCAGGCCGCCCGAGACCTCGTGCGCCAGGCGGTGCATGTCGTAGATCTGGGTGGCCAGCAGGAGCTTGCCGATGTTGCTGAACACCGCATCGGGCATGAAGGTCTGGCTGTGCTTGTCGCGCGTGGCGTAGACGCTGGCTGCCACGCCGCAGGCAAAGAAGCCCTCGGTGATCTTGATCAGCTCCACCATGGGCTCGCGCAGGTTGGCCTTGGTGCCGGGGTCCAGGCCGTTGGCCTCGCACATGAGCGCGCCGGCGCCGATCAGCAGGTCGCCAAAGCCTGCACGCGCGCCAATGCAGCTGTGGCGGTGGTGCGTGGCATAGCTGTAGGTGAGCACATGGCTGTGCTCCCATTCGCCGGCGTAGAACACGCGCTCCCAGGGCACGAACACGCGGTCGAAGATCACCACGGCCGTGGCCTGGCCGTACTTGCGCGAGAACAGCGCGTCGCCGTGCTCGAGCTTCTCGCCGGGGCGGCCCGCCGGCCGCGAGACCATGGTGATGCCGGGGTCGTCGACGCGCACCGCGCAGCACACGGCAAAGGCTGCGTCGTCCGCGCCCATGTTCCGGCTGGGCATGACCAGCAGCTCGTGCATGTAGGGCCCGCCCGTGACGATGGCCTTGGTGCCGCTGATGACGATGCCCTGGCCGTTCTGTTCGACGACGTGGACATAGGTGTCCGGGTCGGCCTGCTGGTGCGGCTTCTTGCTGCGGTCGCCCTTGGCATCGGTCATGGCCACGCCCAGCGACAGGTCCTGCTCCTGCACATGCGCGAGGTAGGCCTCGAAGCGGGCGCGGTGCTCGGTGCTGCCCCGGGCGTCGTCGATGTGGGCTACCGCCTGGGCCAGGCCGTTGAGCGCGTCATGCGCCAGGTAGCGTTGCGCGCAGCCGGTTTCTTGGCACAGAAGGCGCACGGCCTCCAGCTTGTTGAGCAGGTCGCCGGCCGACTCGTTGAGGTGCAGCATGCGGTTGACCACGCGGCCGCGGTGGGTCTGCGTGGCCAGGGCGATCGGCTCGAGTTCAGGCTGGAGTGCGAAGTCGTAGGTGTAGGCCAGGGCGT
>CAYVGD010000041.1:0-1502 GCA_964450095.1 uncultured Polaromonas sp. | reverse complement strand
GGGCCGCAGGGAAGGTTCATCCGCCACGCTGGCGACTTCGCGCCCGTCGACGAAGACCCGGGGCTTGTAGCGGCGCAGGGACTCGCGGTAGGCATCGCCCGTCATCAGGGCCACTTTCGTGGCGGCAAGGGGCTCCAGAGAGGCATTCATCGCAGTGTTCCGAGAGGCTAAAGCCCTTGATTGAAGGTGCGTTCACAAAGTTTGTCAATGTGGGTTCCGGCAGGGTCCCACGGCGTGCGCAGGGCTCGCCGCTACCATCGCCCGCATCGCAGAAGAAGGCGCACCGACGATGTCTTTCCCTCAGAAACTTCGCAGCTTCAAGCACTTTTCAGCCCAGGTGTGGGCGCTTTCGCTGCCGTACTTCCAGTCCGACCAGAAGTGGAAGGCGCGCGCGCTGCTGGCCGCCATCGTGGGCCTGAACCTGGCGGCGGTGTACATGCTGGTGCTGATCAACGACTGGAACCGCGTGTTCTATGACGCCCTGCAAAACCGCGACGAGCAGGTGTTCTGGCGCGAGCTGCTGCGCTTCACCTACCTTGCGTTCGGCTTCATCCTGATCGCGGTGTACCGCTTCTACCTCACGCAGGTGCTGGAGCTGCGCTGGCGCGAGTGGATGACCACGCACTACCTGGCGCGCTGGCTGCAGGGGCACCGCTTTTACGCACTGGAGCTGGCCCGCTACGCCGCCCCGGCTCCAGGCCCGCAAGGGCAGCCGGCTGCAGGGGCCACGCCGGACAACCCGGACCAGCGCATCCAGGAAGACCTCAACCTCTTCACCAGCTACACCGTGACGCTGTCCATGGGGCTGCTCAATGCGGTCGTCACGCTGGCCAGCTTCGTGGGCATCCTGTGGGGGCTGTCGGGCGCGTTTGCATTCACCCTGGGCGATGAGAGCTTCAGCATCCCCGGCTTCATGGTGTGGATGGCGGTGCTGTACTGCGTGGCGGGCAGCGTGCTCACGCACTACATCGGCCGGCCGCAGATCCGCCTGAACTTCCTGCAGCAGCGCTACGAGGCCGACTTCCGCCACCACCTGGTGCGGGTGCGCGAGTACAGCGAGGCCATTGCCCTGGACCGCGGGCAGGACGTGGAGCGCGGCCACCTGCAGGGGCGTTTTGCCACGGTGCTGTCGAACTACCTGCAGTTGGTGAAGAAGCAGAAGAACCTGGTGTGGTTCACCAACTTCTTCGGGCAGGCGGCCACGGTGTTTCCCTTCGTGGTGGCGGCGCCGCGCTTTTTCTCCGGCGCCATCCAGCTGGGCGAGCTGATGCAGATCGCCTCGGCCTTCGGCCGCGTGCAGGACTCGCTGAGCTGGTTCGTGGAGAACTACAGCACCCTGGCGGCCTGGCGCGCCACCACCGACCGCCTGACCAGCTTCGAGGCGCACATGGCCCGGCTGCAGGCCCAGGAGGCCCATGACCTGCAGCCCGCGGGCGATGAACTGGCCACCGCAGGCCTGCAGCTGGCCCTGCCCACGGGCCAGGTGCTGCTTTCAGGCCTGG